>JANLUJ010001013.1:0-5531 GCA_031363425.1 Pirellula sp. | reverse complement strand
CCGTCAACGGATCAAGCAAAGCAGCTTGCTGTGCCTGCTCCAATTGCCTTGCAAATTCAACCGATTTCATTTCAGCCGCCAGGATAGTCCCAAGCAGCCTTGCAACCAATTCAATCCAAGGTAAATCACGTTGAATCGATTCATGCTGCGGCGTCGGATCAATTGCACAAAGGGTTCCAAAAAGCGATCCATCCGCCTTCTTAATGGGCACACCAATGTAGGCGCCAATTGCAACCTGCCTTCCAATCGGTGCATCAGCGTACGACGGAACCTCCTTCGCGCAAGGTGCAATCCTGGGACCTCGTCCAAGCACCATCTGAGAACAAAAGGAGTCCGCCCACCGAAAGACAGAACCCTCTTTGACGTTGTATCCGTGGTCCTCAACCTGCAAGACGACCCAATCATTTCCGTCAGTTCTAGTCATCATCCATAAATTGAACCCGAGTCGCTGACGCAATAAAGCTAACACGGCCCGGCTCGCCGTTTCAAAATCTAAAAAGGGACTTATATCGGAGCCTGCTTCAAGCATGTTATGACCTGTTCAAATGGATTCGATCGATGTGCAGGATGGTCAACTTATTGGATCGCGCCCCAAAACGCCTCTGAAGTGGGAGTCAGGACCACTGCTCGGGTGGTGATGGTACACCAATTCGATAGACGTGACAATCGTGCATACGCGTACCATTTTAGAGCAGTGGGTTATGACAATAGTTCGCGAATGACACGAGCCTTGGTAACTTCAGCATCGGTCAAGCTGGTTTCTCGGCCATCGTGTGGAAATGTCAGCACGCGATGATCGATGCCGAGCGAATCTAGCAGCGTGGCTTGGAGATCGTGAACGGTAACGATATTTTCGATGGACTTGTATCCAAAGTCATCGGTAGCGCCGTGGGTATATCCCTGTCGAAATCCTCCGCCAGAGAGCCACAACGAAAACGCGTGGCGATTGTGATCGCGACCATCTGTTCCCTGCGAGACCGGCAATCGTCCAAACTCGCCCGTCCACAGCACGATCGTTGAATCCAACAATCCGCGTTGTTTCAAATCTTGAACCAAAGCCGCGCTCGGCTGATCGGTCCTCGCGCAAAGTCCTTTTAGACTTTCCGCGTTCTTGCTATGCGTATCCCAGGGTTGGCCGTTTAGAAAAATCTGAACGAATCGGACCCCTTGCTCCACCAAGCGGCGCGCGAGCAGGCATCGAGTTCCATACTCCTTTGTCTCGGGGCGATCTAGCCCATACAGTTTTCGAGTTGTCTCTGTTTCTGTCGATATGTCGAGAATCTCTGGCACCGTGGTCTGCATTCGCGCCGCTGTCTCGAAGTTGGCAATACGGGCCTGTAACTCGGTGCTATCGGGATGCTGTGACAAATATTGGCGATTCAAATGTTCGATCATTCTCAGTTGGTTTCGGCGGGCCGGCTCAACTGCCCCGACCGGTGACTCCAGATGAAGCACTGGAGATTTGCCTGAGCGAAACATTGTCCCTTGATACACTGCTGGCAACCAACCCGATGACCAATTGCGCTCGCCATCGACAGGCAATCCGCCTGGATCGCCCAGGACAACGTACGATGGCAGGTTTGCGTTTTCTGTCCCCAACGCATAAACAATCCATGACCCCATTACGGGCATGCCTGCTAGAAACCTGCCCGTATGAATTAATCGTAACGCTGATTCATGGTCAACCGATTCTGTATTCATCGACCGCACCATCGTAATGTCATCGACAATTTTTGCGGTATGAGGCAATAGCTCACACAATTCCATTCCGCACTGCCCGTGCTTACTAAAAAGAAAGGGGCTGCCAAGGACATTACCCATCTGTTTATCAAAATGGACTTCAAGGTTTCCGCCAGGGTATGGCTTTCCATGCCATTTCGATAGTTCCGGTTTGGGGTCAAACAGATCCATCTGACTCGGCCCACCATGCTGGAACAAGCAAATGATGGCTTTCGCTTTTCCGTCCCGATTCGTCCTTCGCTCTACTTGGCTCGCAGAGGCTTGGCTGTCCAACTGCATGAGATCAGCAAACGCCAATCCACCTAGGCATCCCGCATACTGACTCAAGAACGTACGTCGATCCAATTGCTCAGCAAGGGTTTCATGGTCAATCGACATAGATGAACTCGCTACTTGCAAAGAGGGATTGGCATAGATCCTGCCAGGCGTCGTCGTTCGCGTTAGCTGCCTTTGAATAAAGCATCGTTTGCAGGTTCAAAAAACGCATCAATTCATTCAGCTCATTCTCATTCGGTCTTCGGCAATAGAATAATTGATAGGCAAGTGTGAGGCGATTGAGATCATCGGATTCAAGACGCCGAATTCTTGCTGCTGTGGCTTTTGATCGTCGAACCGAAAAATCCGAATTCAATAATGATAATGCCTGAAGCGACATGGTGGTTGTGTTACGACGCACCGAGTTAAAAACGATCGAGGGCGCGTCAAAGACGTTTAGAAAACTGACGACTTGCGTGCGCTTTTGGTTTAAGTATATCGATCGACGAAATCGACCCGGTGCATCCTCGGGAGCGACAACCTCTCCATTTTCTAACCGAGAAGTCGGGACATATGGGCCACCCATCCTAGTGTCTAGCTCGCCGCTGACCGCGAGCATTTGATCGCGAATGGTTTCTGCATCTAACCTTCGTGGTGCATATCGCCACAATAGCCGATTGTCCTGATCTGCATGATGCGAATCGGGTTGCAATCGACTCGACTGACGGTAAGTTGCAGAATGGAGAACGATTCGATGGATGGCTTTCATGCTCCAAGCCTCTTGAATCAATTTGCATGCAAGCCAGTCTAGTAACTCAGGATGCGTCGGAGGGGCGCCGCTAATTCCCAAGTTGTCCGGAGTGGTCACAATCCCTTTGCCGAAATAATGTTGCCAGACTCGATTGACTTGAACGCGAGCCATTAGTGCTGCAGCTCTCGATTCGGGCTGAGTAACCCACTCTACCCATGCAAGACGACGTCCAGAAGATCGACCTTCCGCGATTGGATTCGAGACAACAAACGATTTTGCCTGGTCGCCCAGCACCGTAAATGTCCCGGGTTTCACGATTTCGCTTCGGGCAGCGTAATTGCCTCGCGTCAACAAGTGAACCTCAGGAAGTTGGTTCGACATATCGCCGGCCCAAGCAATTTTACCAGGTCGATTTCCAGCCAGTTCCCGTTGCATTTTCATCGCCAATGCAAGCACATCTTGACGTTTCTTCAATTCACCGAGCGGCGACTCTGGCGGTGGTGAGGCGACAATGTTTTCAACGATGACGTTGTCAACGATAAAGCTTCGACCACAGCAAAATTCAAAACCGAAGGCGCCATCCGGTAAGTCCTTTGCGCTTAGGTCGATCGGTTTGTCATCAGGAAACGAATCGATCAATTGCTCTAGCCGGAACTTGCCCTTTCCTACATTCGTAACGCGGACTCCATAGTTTTTTCCAGGTGCATAACCTGTCGAACCAAGCGTTCCTAGCGAGCGGCTATCCGCCCCTGGATAATCAAGATGGACTGCGGTACCTTCGGTTGGATTGCCGTCTATCAACAGGTTTCCTCCGACAATGGAACTGCTGTCGTCAAAATCATGCAAAGAAATAAAATAACCAATACGGAATGCAGCCTGATCATCGGGCTGCAGCTTATTGTCGATAAGATCAAAGGTCACTTGGATAGAGTCACCCACTTTGTCTGGCGTCCAATCAAACTTGGACTTGGTTGAAAGCCAACTGTCACCCTGTGTTCCACCCTCAATAATGTGCAATCTGCCATTCTTGATCATGGCCGCGGGCGGTGCTTCCGAGTCCAGTTTCACCGGCACGATTCCGCCAGGGGAATCATCGCCTGGAGCAGTCTCACTCCAATGATCTGCTACACGTGCCGATTCTGAATCAAAGCTGTCTTCAAACAATAAGTTGCCCCGGACCTGATTCGCCTTCATCCAATCGGTGAGTTCTTCACGAAGCATTACAATCCGCTCTTGCGCGGCCTTGGTTTGCTCCTGCCAGTGTTTTTGCTCGTCGGGCAAGGCAGCATAAACAACTCGATCCTTCGGATTCACCCAATGTTCAATGTTGAACGTCGGATAAAAGATCGCTTGCCAACGATAGTAATCAAGTTGAGAGAGTGGCTCGAATTTATGATCGTGACACTTGGCGCATTGAATAGTAAGGCCTAATAAAGCAGACGACGTATTTTGCATTACGGATTCAAGTGCATAATAGCGGTCCGCTCTTACTTCATCAGGATTTCCGTCGCTCTCACCTGACCCATCTTGCCCATTGCGAAGGAAATGAGTCGCCTCCAACAGTTCAACCGTTTCGGGTGTCACCGTCTGGTCAGGCACAAAGCAGGCCAACTCGTCGCCGGCGAATTGTTCTACGATGAAGCGGTCGAGCGCTTTGTCTTGGTTAAGACTTCGCACCACGTAATCTCGGTACCGAAATGCGTGTGGACGATCGCTGTCAGCGTTAAAGTATCCGTTGGAGTCCGCATAGCCAACTGCATCCAGCCAATGTTTTCCCCAACGGATGCCGAATTGTGGGGAAGCCAAGTAATACTCCACCATTCGTTCATACCAGTCGCTACAAGGATCAGAAAGAAAGGTTTCAATTTCTTCCAAGGACGGAGGCAGCCCGATTGCATCAAGGCTAACCCGTCGAATCAACGCCCGTCTATCCGCTTCAGGGTTCCCAACGATTTTGGCTTGTTCCCGATTGGCATGAACAAAATAGTCGACTTCGTTTATCAATCCATTGGCCTCGGCGACGGTCGGAACAACAGCGGTCCCGAGCGGTCGGAAGGCCCAGTGTTCGCTTGGATTCGTGTTCAAGGAAATGGTCGGCAATCCAGGTGAGCCGGCTCGGATCCACCTTTCAATCAGCGACTTTTGCGATTCAGTAAGTGGCGATTCCGGTGGCATTGCGTCGCTCTCGACTTGTTTCCACAACCT
Source organism: Pirellula sp. (assembly GCA_031363425.1). Taxonomy (GTDB): domain Bacteria; phylum Planctomycetota; class Planctomycetia; order Pirellulales; family Pirellulaceae; genus JBKCUI01. The sequence goes on along the minus strand of JANLUJ010001013.1, from coordinate 580 downwards.
GCTGGCTTCAAGTTCATGCGGCGCAATTACGGCCCCACGATCATTTCCACGAACAATCTCGAAGGGCGTGCTAAGGTTTAAATGTCCTTCTCTCTTGAGTGGGCCGTGGCATTTGACGCAATGCATTTTTATTAGAGGCATGATATCGCGATCGAAATGCGGGATATCATCGGACATAGCGCAAGAGGCCGGCTGGGCTGCTAGAGCTAAGCAAGTATAAGCGAGGATTCGAATTCCTTGCTCAAGCTCTAGCTGCAGTGCAAACCAAAAGATAGACCAGATCAAGCCGCACATTGACGTTTGGGTACCATAGAGAAAGGTTTTTGGCCTATTTGAGTTGGCAATAACAATATTGTAGTCCACGGTTCATGTAGCGTCGATTTCCATTGGCCTCACCAAAAACCAGATTGCGCCTCCGAGCCCTGCGACTACGCAAGCAACTGCAATTGCTCCGGGCCAGCCCATTTGATGTGCTAATACGGGTGTCAGAACCGGCGAAATCAGGCCACCAACGTTCCCTCCAGTGTTCATGAAAGCAGCCGAAAAGCCCCCTGATGAACGACCAATATCAGTGGCGGTC
>JANLUJ010001002.1:0-4099 GCA_031363425.1 Pirellula sp. | reverse complement strand
CGTTTGACGACAGGGCCAGAGTGGGTGTGAGAACAGCACAGCAACACTCGCGAAGCATCGATCGAATGCTCCTTGGCAATGAGTCGACGTACTTCTGACGCAAGGTCACGGTCGATTCCAACTAGGTCTAAAGTTACAATGACGGCCCGCGATTCCGTTGACGATTCTAGCACCAAGGCTTTGCTAAAGAGTTCCGTTACTTTTCCATCCGCTGGTCGATCACGACTAGCGTAACCAGCCATCGGAATGAACTCCTTGGGGGTGATAATGGCCGAAGCTGCGCCGACTCGCCAACTTTCTGCGTTTACATGATGAGTTGCGCAGACGGAGCTTACCAAAAAGATGGCGCTCATTGACAGGAATCGCATTTTAGAAGTCTCTAGTTTGAGTTTTCCTTCGGATCAAAACAATCTCGAATAATCTAATGGGTTGGATTGTTTTTGGAAAAATGTATCCTGACAGACAGTTACCCAAATTGCAATCATGGTCGCGTATGTGGCATGTGCGTCGACGACATGTCGAATACCTGCAGCGTTAGGCGATCGGCCGTTTGCAAAGTACCGTATTTGTTAATTTGAGCCTGAGGCGCTAGCCGATTTCTTGAGCATTGATCGGCTAGTAGCGCCTCAGGCTCAACTGGTAGGTTTCAGCCTGCCGCTCGCCTTAGCACGATTCGCGGCTAGTTGTAGAATCAGACATTGATCTCTGAGCATTCCGCAGGTAGTCTTCCTAATTGTACGCTTTGGTACGCAATTCTCGATAAAATAAATAAGAGGGGGCTCAATCGCAAATGCACTATAGTTTCAAAGGAAAGAATGCTTTGGTGACCGGATCCTCGAAAGGCATCGGGAGGGCTGTTGCAATCGCGTTGGCGCAAGGCGGTGCCAATGTAACGGTGAATTGCAGTGCGAGCAAAGATCAAGCGGAAGAGGTTGCCGGTGAGATTCGGAAACTTGGAAGCAAAGCGATTGTGGCTGCGTGTGACGTATCGGATTTGGCTGCGGTTGAAACAATGGTTCAGCGAACGGTTTCTGAATTTGGTAGCTTGGATATGTTTGTATCCAATGCAGTCTACAGCGATCGACAATTGATGGTCGAGGCAGATATGGTTGGTTTTCGTCGAACGATAGATGTGAGTATGTGGGGTGCATTGCACGGAGTTCGAGCGGCGGCTCAACAAATGATCCTGCAAGGCAACGGTGGACGCATCACCGTCGTCAGTTCCCCTCATTCGATTATTCCGTTTCCAACGGCGATGGCCTACAACATGGCCAAAGCCGCGATTGACCATATGGCCAGAACCGCCGCCATTGAACTTATCCATCATGGAATTCGAGTCAACATATTTCATCCAGGTTGGATCGATACACCTGGCGAGAGAAAGTTTTTTTCGGAAGAACAACTAGCTGACGGTGCCGCGCAAATACCTATGAAGCGTCTGGGGAGCTCGGAAGAGATGGCCCATGGAATCTGCTTTACGCTGAGCGATGAAGCCGCCTACATGACCGGTACGACTCTAACGATGGATGGTGGAGTGGGATTGCCTTGGTGGTCCAAACGAACCGAGGGAGGGCAGTAGAACGAGAGCGGCCGTTTGATTTTGGCTGGCATCCCATCGCGTTAGAAGATTGGCCAATTCTCGGGCGTCATAACCCGTTGCCAGCATCCACCGTACTGCGTCTGCGTTTGCCTGATATTAGAGTATCGTTTAGCGGTGGTCATATTGGGGCGGCTCACTAACTCTAAGGATTGGACGCTGGCAACGTCCACCACCTGGCGTTCACCACGTGGCGGACGCTGCTAGCGTCCGTTTGCAATCCCACGTATCATCAGTGGTCAGTGAAGTCTGGCCCCCAATCATCCCCATTAGAGGTGGAACTGTCCATGAAATCGCTTTTTCTTTTGGCTATGCTGGTTTCGAGCTTGGCGTTTGCAGTCACATCCGTGCGGGCTGAGAAACCAGTCGACTATGGTGCTCCGGTTGCTGGCAACGTTCGAATCGTTCGCGATACGTATGGAGTGCCACACATCATCGCCCGCGACAATCGAAGCATGTTCTTTGGCGTCGGATATGCCCAAGCCGAGGATCAATTGGAGAACTTGGCCATGAACTACTTGCGGAGTAAAGGTCGAGCATCCGAGAGAGAGGGCTTGTCCGAGTTGCAGATTGACATCTTGATTCAATCGATGCAGATTCCACACCGCGCGCGCGAAGTATTTGGTCAATTGGATCCTGAAACTAAAAGTCAATGGGAAGGTTTTGCTGCTGGTGTAAATCATTTCATGAAAGAAAAAGGATCAAAAATTCCTGACTGGATTGAACGGGTCGAACCGCACGATGTCATCGGCTTTGCGATGTACATCGATACCATGTTTGCATTGAGTTATTGTCGAAGCGATTTGATCTCCGGTGGTATCAAACTGTCACAGAATATTCCGGCGGCCAATCTCGGTTCGGAGTTTGGATCCAACCAGTTTGCAGTGACGCCTAAACGTTCGGCTTCGGGAGCATGCATGCTATCGATGGATCCACATCTTCGATTAAGTAGTTTTTTTCGGTGGTATGAAATGCATCTCGTTGGTCCAGAAGTGAACGCCATGGGAGCTTGTTTCTTCGGTAGCCCTTATGTTTCGATGGGACGTACAGAACAGACGGCTTGGTGCATGACCGTCAATGGCCCTGATTTGGGTGATGTGTTTACGTTTCAGGTTAACCCCGAGGATTCAACTCAATACAAAGGAATCAATGGATGGCAGAAATTTGACATGTCCGTCAATACATTCAAGGTGAAAAGTGCCGATGGTTTTGACAAGAAATCATTGCCATCGTTGCGTACAGAAGTCGGGCCAGTGGTGGCTGTGAAAGATGGCGTCGCCTATGTGTTCGCATTGCCAACGACGAATGAAACGAGTCGAGCCGACCAGTTGTACAAGATGATGCGAGCGACAACGATGACTGAGTTTCGCGACTCGCTAAAACCTCTAGGCTTGGTCATGTTCAATATCTTATATGCCGATAAACACGGAGATGTTTTCTATATCAGCAATGGTCGAGTTCCGAAACGAGACACACGCATTTCATCCGATACGTTTCGTCCCGGCGACCAAGCCTGGGCGCGTTGGCAAGGATTTCACCCCATTGAAGAACTGCCGCAAGTGGCTAATCCATCGGCCGGCTATATTCTCAATACGAATAGTGGTCCGCAAAACGTAACCCCAAACGGATCGCCTAATTTAAAGGATTTTCCAGTTTACATGAACAATCATCAAGCCAACAGTCGATCCCGACGGCTTGACCATCTGCTTCGGGCTGACCAATCACTGACGTTTGAGGAAATGCAAACCTATGCGACCGACACGATGGTCGAAGTCGACGAGCAATATATTGGGAAGATTTACGCCATCGCAGAACAAGGTGCTGGAGCTGACACGGAATTGATACGACAATCTGTCGCAACTCTCAAGAAGTGGGATCACCGAACAGATTTAGAATCGCGTGGCGCCGTCTTATTCCACTATCTGGCGAACGACAGAGCATTCAATTCTGTTGTCAATGGAGACGATCCAGTGGCAGCCGTTCAAGGTTTTGCGAAAGTCGCAAAGGAGGTGCAACAGCAGTTTGGTTCGGTCGATGTTCCCTGGAAAGAATTCAGTCGAATTCGTCGTGGCAGCCTCGACATGGGAGTTGCGGGATCGGGGGGAGTTGGCAGCAAGGTCGGACCAGCATTGTGTCCTACCAACGGTGAGATCAAGGATGGCAAACGCTATTGCGCTGGCGGATCGAGTTACGGAATGATCGTCGATTTTTCAGGGAAAACAAAGGCAATTAGCTGCTTGCCGTTTGGAGTTTCTGAGGATCCCAGCTCTCCGTATTTTGCGAACATGCTGCCGTTGTATGCTGAACGCCAATTCAAGCCAGCATGGTTTTTCTCGGACGAAGTCAAAGCAAACACGAAAAGTGAAGTGACGCTAAAAACGGCCGAGTAGTTAGCAGCGTTGCCCCTTGGGGCTTAGTCTCTCTCGGCAAGAGTGACCTACCGTAGGTCGCACCTGCCGGGTGCGACTCGACGTGCCGAAGCCGGTCGCCAAATCATCTTGA
>JANLUJ010001001.1:0-1173 GCA_031363425.1 Pirellula sp. | reverse complement strand
AGTTTGACGACAGGGTCAGCTGATGCCATTCCGGTAGTTGCTAGTGTCGCAAGCATTACCAAAACTAGGCGACTAAAATTCTTAAGGTAATTCATTGGATTCTCCGTGTTGTTGCCGTTCAACCTCCAACTTGCAGTCGGAGAAATAAGTTAAACGGCGTGGGGTTTACGTTTACGTCAATAGACAATGCGTAAACTGGTAGCAGAAGATCTCACGAGAAATAGAAAAATTTCGCAAACAGCCAAATTGGGGAAAGACAATTCTGTCGGGCTTTCCACAGCTTGGACTGAGGCTGGATCTTCAACTTGTGAAGGATATCGCTTCCTTCCGACACGCTTCTGCGATTTCCACTAGGTTGTGCGGTTAGTGAGATTCTCGAATTGGGTGGCTGGATTCAAACCGATGGCCATCAACTGCAAAATAGTGTACGGACTCCCATCCGCATTTACACGATTTACCCGAATGCCAATCCAGGGTGCCGGAATTCGGATTAACCCTCCAATATAAAGAATTTGAAGTACTGAAAGGACGGAGCGACAAATTCAGACTCGGGGCGGCAACGGTAGAACTTGCTTTAATCTTACCTGTGTTCTTGCTCTCGATCATTCTGCCGATGATCGAGTTCAGCCGAGCACTAGCGGTCAAAGTAAACGCTAGCTTGAAACAGTCCGCAGAATAATGAACCCGAGTCGGGCAAGCAAAGGTCTGACTTGCCTGGACGGATATTCCGGATTCCATTTTCCGTAAACGAGTTGTTTTCGGTGGCATAAAACGGAAGCGTCTCAAGCAGGCACAATCACCCGTATGCGATTTCCACGGCGTTAAAAAACAAAAAACATCAAAGCAGTTAATCTCATGTATTTGGATTTCTTCCCGGGACGGGCCCTGGCATTGAACGTGACGAGTACACACAATCAGTCTGAAATCGTTCCAGTTCCAGTCTTCTTATCCCCTGCGGACGACAAATCACCATGAGGAAGACAGCGATGAATCATGTGGCCGTATTGTCAACCGCTGGCTGGCTCGTATGCCTGCAACTTTTGGCCGCTGCGGAACCCTCGAATTCTCCACTCTTCACGGCCATTCGCGAGGGCAACGTCAAGGCCATCGTCACATTGATTGAAAAGGGAGCTGATCTCAATGCCCGAGATGACCGCGGGAACACCCCGCTCC
>JANLUJ010000996.1:0-3999 GCA_031363425.1 Pirellula sp. | reverse complement strand
TCATCGACCGCGGAGCGATCGATCGGGTCGATTTCGTCGGTCCCATTGCAGTGATTCAACGCCCACTCGACAACGATGCACAAGGCGTCGATCGCGATTCGACCGATACCTACTTAAGACTTCGACCCGGTAGTTACGACTTCTTCGAGGTGCTTTTGGATGAACGTACAGGCACTGGAACGGATCCAAACACGATCACCAGAAACTCTCTCATTCTTACGGAAAACGGTAGGACTTTGCTCGAGGGAGTGGATTACATTTTTGGTTTCAGCGCCAACAGTCGGACTATCCGCTTGACCCCAATCGCAGGTTTTTGGCGAAGCGATAGCGTCTATGAGATGACGTTGATCAACAAGCCAACAGTGCGGATAGACGCATCCAACGGTGCCAATACGATCGATGGATCCAAGATAGATCTGGTCACGGCCAGTGGTATTCCTGTAACCCTGGAATACGATGCAGTTGGTTCGCCGCCCGTAACAGGATCGTTGGTTGTGACCGTCCCCGCGGCAGGTGGTACAGCTATCGCCGATGGTGCAGTTTTCTCCATTCGAACTGCGTCAGGTCAAACGGTCGTTTTTGAATTCGACAAGAACGCGACTTCGAATCCGGTCAACCGTCGAATCGCCATTGCGGATACCGACACCGCAGATGCCATTGCAACCGCCATCGCCGCGTCAATTGCAGGCGCTTCATTGGGGTTCTCGCCAACATCAACGGGAGCAACGGTCAAGTTACTGGAACCGCGCGGCACACAGTTCAATGCCTTAACGTCTGGGCTATCCGTAAGCGGTATTTCAGGAGGAGCAATTGCGATCCCTTACACGCCAAACGCCAGCTTCACCAGCACTATGATGGCGGCTCAAATAGTCAAGGCCTTGAACAATGCTGGACTTGGTCTCAATGTATTCGCCCTCGGTTCGGGTACGCTTACGATTGAGGGGCTAGCATCCGCAACGGGAAATGGCGTGAGTCAAATCGTACCGATCGCGGACTTGGCTGGAAACTGGCTACAACCAAATCGTGCAAACTCGCTGACTCAATATACGATCGTAATGCCAGAAACCGGCGTTGACTATGGTGATGCGATGGAACGAATCGGCACTGGCTCAACGAGCGGAACATTGCAGGTGAATAACGGTGCTAGGCACGCTCTCTATCCAGACGATGTTCCGGTGTTGGCGTTGGGGCAGTTTGCTGACGCTGACGTCGATGGAAAGCCAAGTGCGGCGGCCGATGGCGATGACTTCGGTTCCTCGTTCGCATTCTCGGCAGGCCTGCCGCTGTCTCTCTCCTCTAGAGGGCCAGCTAGGCTGGTCGTGGCTACGCCCGTGTTTCCTGCCATTCTAGGAAAGACGGTTAAGATCACTGACGCAGTTGGCAAGGTTGTAACCTACGAATTTACGGTCACTGGTATAGCATCCGGCACGAACATTCCGGTCAATCTATTTGGGATCACGACGGCTGCGGGTGCTGCGGCGAAGCTTCAAGATGCGATACTAACCAAATCGATTTTCACTGGTGCTATCACTGGAATCTACTCAGTACTTGATGGATCTGTCGTGGCAGTCGGTGGAACCGCCGCCCATAACTTTGACCTGAGCAACTCAGGCGGTTTTGTTCAGAAGCAGCAGAGTGGTGCGGTTGGAATAGTGGTTCCAGCTGACGTCTCTGGACTAGCTAGCGGCCAAACGTTTACGATTCAAGATGGCTCCGGTAACTCGGTGACGTTCCAGCTAATCAATTCCGTCGCACCGATTGCACTCATCGCAGGCAACGTGGCGATCACTCTAGACTTGACTCCGGGCGTGCAAACGCAAACGACTTTTGCAAATGCAGTTCTTTCGGCGATCAACGGTGCAATAACAGCTGGGCGATTGCGATTGCCGATGGCTACGTTGGCCGGCAGTACGATTAGTGTCAATGCAGACGATGATGACGGAGTTCAGTTCATAGGGCAATTCAATGCGAGGACTCCTTCGGTTTCCGTGGTGGTAAGTTCGACCGATACCGGCTATCTGGACGCATGGATTGACTGGAATCAAGACAATGACTTTGATGATGCTGGTGAACAGATTCTTCGTTCTGAACCGGTCAATGCGGGTAGCAATACCTTCCTGGTTGGGACTCCATTGTCCGCCCTTTCTGGCTACACGACCGCTCGATTCCGTCTGAGTGCCACTGGCAGACTTTTTACAACTGGCTTGGCAATTGGTGGTGAAGTCGAAGATCACTTGATTGAGGTTTTACGTGGTACACCACCTAACGCAGTCAATGACAACTACCAAGTCAACGAAGACGCAGTTTTGAATGTTGCTGCGGCCGGAGTGCTTTTGAATGACAGCGATGCCGACTTGGATCCGTTCACGGTGGCTGACAGCAATGTCAACCTCCCTGGGGTCCAGCCTTTGATTGCGCCTCAAAATGGCACCCTCGTTTTGAATACGGATGGTTCATTTAGCTATACTCCGAACCCGAACTTTTTTGGAACAGATACGTTTGTATACCAAGTGACGGACCCACGATTGGTTAGCAACCAACCAGCAACGGTTACCATAACGATTACTCCAGTCAATGACGCGCCATTTGGGACGGACAAGCGTCAAGTCATCAATGAAGACAACGACGGTTCGCCCTTCGCTTTTACTGCAGCGAGCTTTGGCTTCAACGACCCGACCGACATACCTGCAAGCAACGCGCTGCTTGAGGTTATCATCCTAACCCTACCACCTGCTGCAGATGGCGTACTAAAGCTTGGAACGGCAAATGTTATCGCTGGGCAGGCAATCCCTGTTGCCTCCATTCCAACGTTAACCTTCACTCCGACGGCGGACTTGAACGGACTCAACAAAGGTTCATTCACTTTCAAAGTTCGCGACAACGGTGGTGTTGCGATCGGTGGAGTCGATACAAGTTTGGTGGCAAACACATTTGCGTTCGATATCGTCGCGGTCAACGATGCACCCTTGTTTACGCTACTCAACACAACAATCAATTTGACCGAAGATCCAGGACCACAGAGCCTTGCGAATTTTGTCACGGGCATTGCAGCTGGCCCTCCCAATGCACTCGATGAACTAGCGAGTCAAACGGTGACCTTCCGAGTCAGGGCACTTGACCCAAGTCGATTTGCGGTTCAACCGGCTGTCATTCCACTCGCAATCGTAAGCGGAAATAACGGAACGTTCACTTTTACGTTGGCCCCTGACGTGAATAACGTCAACTCAGGTCCCATTTTGGTAGAACTACAAGCGGACGACCAAGGCGGCGCGGGAACGCTTCCGAACGGTCCACTCTCCTTGAAGCGCACTGTGACAATCAATGTCACGCAAGTCAATGACCCACCGACCTTTACCATCACGCCGTCGACGTTTAACACGACCGAAGACGCGCCGCGAACAACCATTGCAAACTTCCTGTCCGCGGTATTGGTTGGACCGGCAACCGCGGTGGACGAAACAGTCAACCAAAAGGCCACCATTTCAATTGCAGCAGCAAATCCATCTTTGTTCTCTGTACAGCCGACCCTTTCCGGGACTGGCGATTTGGAGTTTCAATTAGGTCCAGACGTCAATAGCTTGTTTGCCAGCAGTCTGAACATTTTGGTAACAGTCACCGATGATGGCACACCGAATGCGACTACGGTAAAGACTCTGACCATCAATGCCGCTGCCATCAATGATGCTCCGTCCTTTATTCTGAGTTCGACAACTGTTTCGGTGAGTGAAGACCAAGAGACATTAACCGCTACTCCTCAAACCATTATTCCGAATTTCGTCCAAAGCCTTTTGCGTGGTCCAGAGACAGCACGTGACGAAGCTGGATTGGAAACTGTTGCAGCTCAAGGATTGACCTTTGCCACCATCGTTGCTTCGAATCCATCGCTTTTTTCTGTACAACCATTCATTGATATCGCGACTGGCAATTTGGTATTCCATACGGCCCCGGATCGAAGCGGATCATCGTTGTTTGTGATGCGATTGACAGATTCCGGCCTCG
>JANLUJ010000981.1:0-5195 GCA_031363425.1 Pirellula sp. | reverse complement strand
CAATACCATCCTTCTAAAGCCGAGCGAAAAAGCGCCTGCCGTGGGAGACTGGATGGCGCGCGCCTGGCAATCGACAGATCTGCCTAGTGGCGTCGTCGAGTGCATGCATGGCGCGATCGATCAAGCGAAATGGGCCGTGGGATCGGCTGAGACAGCTGGAGTGTTGTTCACTGGCTCCTACATCGCAGGTAAGCAACTCCATCAACAACTTGCCGGCAGACCTGAATGTTTATTGGCCCTCGAAATGGGTGGCAACAACCCGCTCATCGTAGATCGAATCAATAGTCGACTTGCAGCTATCGCTAACATCATTCAGTCGGCTTACCTTACGAGCGGCCAACGCTGCACGTGCGCTCGACGATTGATCGTCGTCAATCATGTAGAAAATGAGGGATTCATCGAGGACCTAAGCCAATCGATAGCAAAAATCCATGTTGGCGATCCTCTTTCAGAGCGTCAACCTTTCATGGGGACTCTCGTCTCGAGGCAAGCGGCCGCGAGCATACTCGTTGCTCAAGAAGAGTTGCGATCCGAAGGCGCAACAGTTCTTAATCAAGCGAAGGTTATCGACGACTGGGGTGCCATGCTGACGCCAGCTCTGGTCATGATCAAAGATTCACCCGCGAGCGATGAGGAACATTTCGGTCCTTTAGTTACCGTCTGCATTGTGGACGACCTAGATGAAGCAATCGAAGTTGCCAATCGAACGAAGTACGGTTTGGCCGCTGGTCTTTTGAGCGACGACCCGTCGGCGTTTCATCATTTTGTACGTCGGGTTCGAGCAGGCATTGTCAATTGGAATTCGCCAACAACCGGGGCGAGTGGGAAACTGCCCTTTGGCGGAATCGGGGCAAGCGGGAATCATCGCCCTAGTGGCTATTTTGCAGCAGACTATTGTAGCGATCCGGTTGCTTCGATTGAAAATCCTGAGCTTAAACCGCCTAGCAATTTGCCACCAGGTTTACAAGAATTGTTTTCGAGATGACGGCTCATAACGTTGAAATCAATATCGATGGAATGATTGGCCCAACACATCATTTTGGTGGCTTAGGTGTAGGGAATTTAGCAAGTTTTGCCAGCCGAAATCAGGTCTCAAGCCCCTTGAAAGCTGCATTGGAAGGTCTCGCAAAAATGGAGACTTTGGCTGGAATGGGAGTCGAGCAATACTACCTCCCGCCGCTTGAACGCCCCAATTGGCGTTGGCTCGCTTCCATTGGGTTTCCTGGTGACCACCGCGATGCGTTGCGACGCTGTTTTGATGAAGAGCCAAGCCTTTTGTCGGCAGCGTATAGCTCGGCCTTCATGTGGACAGCGAACGCTGCTACCGTAGCTCCATCCAGTGATACCCTCGATGGAAACTTGCACCTGGTCCCCGCTAATCTTTGCAGTAGTTTGCATCGCGGCCAAGAGGCTGCGGAACGGCGTGATCAATTGCGAGAAATGTTCTACCCAATCCCTAACGCCCAAGTACACGACCCGCTTCCTTCGGTTTGTGCGATGCGCGATGAAGGAGCGGCAAACCATATGCGACTAACCCATCTTGACGGCCAAGAAGCCATCCACGTGTTCGTTTATGGGGCTTCGAACGACGCGCGCTCATCTAAGTTTTTGGCCCGACAGACGGAAACAGCGGCGCGAAGAGTCGCGAGTTGTCTGCGACTCCGGGCGGAGGATTGTGTTTTCGTCGAGCAATCGGCGCAAGCAATCGATGCTGGCGTATTTCACAACGACGTCATTGCAATGAGCAACGGCAACTTGATGATTTATCACCAACTAGCGTTTGAGAATAGCGAATCCGTTGTTGAGGAGATCTGCAGGAAGTTCGCTGCAAAAACAAATACATCGCCCAACTTTGTTTGTGTTTCCAAGAAGGAAGTTTCACTCAACGAGGCAGTGCGAACCTACCTATTCAACAGCCAACTACTTTCGATTGGTCCGCACGAAACGGAGGCCATGGAATTGATCAGCCCCTCACAGTGTCTCGATTCACCTACGGTTTCGAAATTGATTCAACGATGGCTAAGTGACGAAAACAATCCTATTCGTCGCGTTCGCTATTTAACTCTGGATCAAAGTATGAGAAATGGCGGCGGCCCAGCTTGTCTCCGATTGCGCGCGATGCTGAATCGCGAACAACTGTCGTTCCTTGGGACCAGTTTTAAGGCGAACGACAGTCGAATCTCAAGACTCCGGACAGAAGTGACACAACGCTATCCGAACGCCATCGTGCTGAGCGATCTTGCTCGTTTGGATTTTGCAGAGCATGCACTTTCTACTGCAAAAACAATTGCTGCATTGAGGTAATTGCGTCTAAGGCGCCAGCAGACTGAATTCTCCGCGTGTAGCCAAAAAGCCCGAACGATCCACCGGAAATACCGCAGGCTTGACCTGCTGGATTGTTCTGCTTCCAAGCTAAACTAGGCGAACGGCCTCACGCAGGCTTGTCCTGTTGCCGCAGCCACGCTTATCGTTTGGAAACTATTTTTTCGTTATTTTTGAGATTTTTTTCAGGGTGCAAGTAAGACTCGACGATGGCGAATTCAAAGCCTTTTTCCGATCCCTTGGGCGGTTTCCCAACCCGGAATTCGTTCATTTAGGCATTGACTTAATAGGGAAGAGTAGAACGAGCAATTGACAATGCTTCTCGAAATGCCTCAACTGCGAAAGCGTTCACACACGCGTTAAGAACTCATTTATTGATGGGGACTCCGGGGATTTCTGGCCCGATCCGGAGCGAAACAAGTCGACCTATTGAGTTTGTCAATTTGGTTTGTCCAGGCAACTATTGGTTTAGTGCCCTTATTCGTTTCGTAGTTCTAGTTGGAAGGCTTTATTCTAATATGGTAAAGAGTTACCTAATTCGCCGGAGAGCTTTTACTCTGGTAGAACTGCTGGTCGTAATAGCGATCATCGGTATCCTTGTTGGCCTTTTGTTGCCTGCAGTGCAGGCAGCTAGAGAGGCTGGTCGTCGCATTCAATGCACGAACAATCTCAAGCAGCAAGTGCTTGCGATGCACAATCATCACGATGCGTTCAAACGATTTCCGTCGGCTCTTCAAATTGGGACGACTTGGTACACTAGCTTCAAACGCAATCCGCCTCCGAGCGGAGTCTCCGCGGCAACGGGTTATCCAAACGATGGACCATTCTTCAGCTGGATGTATCACATTCTGCCGTTCGTAGAAGGTCAAAGTCTTTACAACTCATTTGATCGCACGAAATGGCCATGGTGGCAAGGACCAGCCGGTAAACGCTTTAATGGTCTAATAAACCAAGTGTTTGTATGTCCTTCGGATTTGAGAGGTGGGGTTACCTGGACGGACACCGGGGCCAACCCGGACAAAGCCGCCCTAACTTCCTATCTTGGCGTATCGGGCACAAATCAATTCCAGGAGGCAAGTGGCCAGGATGGGATTTTATACGTGAACGCCAAAGTCAACATGGGCCACATCTCAGATGGCACGAGCAACACCATTTGCATTGGCGAAAGGCCACCCTCCATTACGCTTGACTATGGTTGGCAATGGGCGGGATCTGGAGATTCCCCTTACTTTGGTGCAACCGTTGTGGTCTTGGGTGTTCATGAACGCATCAGCCCAACGGCAACGCCTGATTTTTTTCGCCCTGGTACGATCCAGGATCCAATGGATATTCATCGTTATCACTTCTGGAGTTTGCATCCAGGCGGAAGCAACTGGGCATTGTGTGACGGCAGCGTCAGGTTTATTTCGTATGGAGCTAGCGGACCACAGCAAATAGCAACGACTGCCAACCCTAACGTCACGCCCACTGTGATTGGTGCAATGGCAAGTCGGAATGATGGCTCTGTCGTCCAGGTCCCTGATTGATTCGATTGAAACGCAAAAATGGTCTGTTTTGCTCCAAACCTGCTTCCAATCTTGGGAGCAGGTTTTTTTTGAGTGCGTCATCCTTCTCCGAAATTCTAAATTGAATGGAATTCAATGTTTAAACTCAGGCATATTGTGGTTCTAACGGCTGTTTGCTTATTCGGTTGCACAAAGGAATATGAACCGCCCAAGGAATCAATTCCGGATATCCCACCTGGCCGAAGCGCAATGAAAGCAAAAGGCGAAGCAGAGGACAACAAAACCGCCTCACCGCCAGCTGTGGGAAAAAAATCCGGCAGTAGTGGTGGCGCACCGTTGCCCCCTCGCTAGAAACAATCCCACTTTCCCTTTAGCGGGATGCAAACGAAGCGAATCTTATGCTAAACGAAATTAATTTTCACTTTTTTTTTAGGTTTTTTTCAGGGGATTCCACATCCAGCGCGAGATAAAAAACACCCGTTTCCCTGAGATATTCGGACTTCATTAACGATTCATTAACGAAATTGCGGTTGACATGGGACTTCGACGCGTATTTCCGTGCCTCCCAAACCGTTGACATTGACGTGTCGAATGGTTTGAATACAAGGGCGCACACGCACGCCCAAACGATCAGCCCGGGCCCTAATAAGCTCGTTCACTTTCGCGTGTTACCCGTTTTTTTTGTTCTTTACCGTGTTGAAAGGGTTCTTTATGTTCAAAGGTTTTTCGGCCCGCAGGCGAGGTTTCACACTCGTCGAATTGCTGGTGGTCATTGCGATCATCGGTATCTTGGTTGGTTTGTTGCTTCCTGCTGTTCAAGCTGCTCGCGAAGCAGCCCGCCGCATGCAGTGCTCCAACAACCTCAAGCAACTTGGTTTAGCTGTACACAACTTTGAATCAGCTAACAAAAAGATTCCAGCGTCCATGTTGAGCCCAACTTATGCGGCTGCATACAATGATGACAAGTACCCCTATGTCGGGCACCTATTGCAACTGTTTCCTTACATGGAGCAAACGCAAGTCTATAGCCCTTTCGCTGCCAATATCGACATGAGTGCGGCCACCTACTTTGGGCCAGCTTCTGCAGAAAACACAGCTCTTCCAACGCCAAATCTTCGTCGCCGTGCCTGGTGGTATGACAGCACTGGCTCGGTAGTTGTCCGTGGTGGTCCTGTTGCATACCCAGATATCATGGCTGTTTCGACCGCCAAGATTCCTTCGCTGCTCTGCCCATCGGACAGTGCGGATTCTGTGTTCGTGCCTGGTGGTGGTGGATTTCAGTATGCCTTCCAAATATTCGGAAGTGCCGGTCCAACCATTGGTGGTTACGGCATGAATGACCAACTAGGTCGTCCAGTCGCACGCGAC
>JANLUJ010000967.1:0-2839 GCA_031363425.1 Pirellula sp. | reverse complement strand
TCTCGATGAGTTTATCCGTCAGCATATGCTCGAACGTAAACCATGGAACGAACGAGTCGGTAGACTTTTAACGCATTTCGCGGAATTGAGCGAAGCACATCGGATGCTCGTTCGAGTCCGCCAGCAAGACGAATTGTTGCGACCGATCGTCGAAGCCGGACAGCGTTACCAAGTACGATTGGAAGAACTCGATCTGGCCAAACTACGACTGAGCGCGATCCGCTTTTTCTTTGCCGATCGGACTGTTCGACTGCTCGAACCCATGTGCAGTCAATGGCAACAGCAGATCCAGAACTTTAACGAAGACATTGTGCGATTGGAGAAACTCCAGGATCGTCTTCGCAATGAGATCGCAAGGCTCGAGCTGGAAATAGAAAACGCGGGAGGGGACCGATTGCGGCAATTGCCTGGCCTCATCGAACAGGCGGAAGCGATCGCCAAGGTCAAAGCCAACTATCGCGAACGTTTTGAATCGCAGTTGATTTCGGCCGGCATCTCGGTTCAAGTGACTTCGCCAGAGCAGTTTGCCAAGGTCCGCAAGGAGAGCCATGCAAGACGGGCTAAACTACTCGACGATCGACAGCAAAAGAGATCTCAAGAGAGCGCTTTGCAATTTGAAATTGGCTCATTAACACGCCAGTTGTATGAGGATCGATCCGAGGCGGAGGCGTTGGAAAAACGTAAAGGCAACTTGCCCGAATCCTTTATTGCGGTACGCGATGCGATTTGTCGTGACTTGAAATTGGCGCCGAGCGATCTCCCTTTCGCTGCCGAACTCATTGCTGTGAATCCAAAAGAGCGAGAATGGGAATCGTCGGTCGAACAAGTGCTTCATTCTTTTGCTCGCAGTTTGCTAGTGTCGCCAGACTACTACGCCCGGGTGGCCGGCTACGTCGATCGCACTCGATTGGTGGACGGGCGCGGACAAGGCCAACGGCTAGTGTATCTGCGAGTCGGTTCCAAATTCAAAACTGGCCAATCGTCGACGGTGACCCAACCCAGCAACGCACAGACTAGATTGATGCACAAGCTAGAGTTTCCCGATCATCCGCTGACACCCTGGGTTCGGTCCGAAATCCAACAGCGATTTGACTATGTGGCATGCGAAACCATTGAGGAGTTTCAGAAACTGGATTCGGCTGCCATGACCAAGAACCGGCACATAAAATCGGGCAACGCGCGTCACGAGAAAGACGACCGGCAGATGCCCGACGACCGTCGGCACTTTGTCTTGGGCTGGGACAATCGGCAAAAACGATTGAGCCTGGCAGAAGCGATCCGTCGTGGTAACGAAGACCTCCAACAACTGCAAACCCGATCGCAAAAACTCAACACCGAGACGGATCGCATCACCGCAGCCATCGAAGCCTTGGACCAAGCACTCAAGACGGAGGACTTCGATGCCATTGACAACTCTCGGCACGAATTCGAAGCGTCGCAAATGAAATTGGAACGCCAGCGTATCGAGGAATCGGACGATCGGATTCGCGAACTCAAAGCTCAGTGCTCCGATCGTAGGGCCGAGGCGCTGGGCCATCAACAAGATCGCGATCAGGCAATCGCGCAGCGAACCATGCGAGAGCGAGAACTCAACGACGGCAATCGATTGTTAGAGAGCGCGCGAGGCATGCTTCGCCGTGCCGAGTCGGAGGGTACGTTGAAACAAGCATCCGAACAGTTCGATTCACTTCAGGACGACCTCAAGGAACCACTGTCAATCCAGAACATGGGGACATTGCCCGGAGAAACAGAACGGCAACAGCGCGAGCAAGTGGATCGAATGCAAGAACGCCTTGTTCCGATCGCGCGAGACATGACCAGCGGCATGACGAGGTTTTTGAAGAAATTCCCTGATGAGCAAATCGATTTGGATGCGGATGTAGGTTCCCTATCGAGTTTCGTCGCCCTGTTCGAACGCATCTCCATCGATGACTTGCCCAAGCATGAGGAGCGTTTCAAGCGACGATTGAACGAAAATGTGCTTAACGAGATCGGACTCTTGCACGGTGGGCTAGAGGACGAACGGGATGAGATTCGCGACAAGATCGAGCAACTCAACACGGCCCTAAAATTGTTGGAGTGGAAAGCCGGAACGTTTATGCGATTGGAGCCGACCGATGTTCAGGATCGCGAGATTCAAGATTTTCGAAGGGACTTGGCGGGCTGTTTGACCGGTACGCTTGACGGATCACCGGAGGCCAACGAAGCCACTTTTGTTCGGATCGAGAAGTTTGTTGCCAAGCTACGCGACGATGGCAATACGCGATGGCGAGAGAAGGTGGTCGATGTACGCAATTGGTTTAATTTCGCCGCTCGCGAGATCGTGAAGGAGACGGGAGAGGCCCGCAGCTACTACGATGGCGGCACGGGGCAGTCAGGGGGCGAGAAGGGCAAGCTGGCATTCTTGGTCTTGGTGGCGGCTATTGCTTATCAGTACGATTTGGATCCAGACGCGACATCGAGTGAGCGATTTCAATTCGTGATGGTGGACGAGATGTTTTCGAGAAGCGACGATGCGCATGCGGAGTATGCCCTCGATCTCTTTGCGAGGTTTGGATTGCAATTGTTGATCGTAGCTCCATTGGACGCCAAGGCACGAGTCACGGAGCCTTACGTGGGAACGTATCTGCACGTGGTCAAGAACAAACAAACCAATCGCAGCGAGCTGATTTCCATTACGGCCAGCCAGCTGAACGACTACGTCGAAGCTTAGTTGTATCGTGGTGGATGCTGCCAGCATCCGCGCCGACGCTAGCAGCGTCGGCCACGACCGTCACTCTCGGCAAGAGTGACCTACGGTAGGTCGCACCTGCCGGGTGCGACAATGAGCACAAAAGCT
>JANLUJ010000939.1:0-2467 GCA_031363425.1 Pirellula sp. | reverse complement strand
CAATACGAGGGACGTGGACAAGAATGGTTTCGTTCTGAATGCGGACTTCATCCTTATTCGACTTGGTATCATCAACTCCTTGTTGCTCCGAAACATCACGATCCCGGCGGCCGGAACGGCTGCTGAAGGCGAAGCCGGAATGCGTTCAGCCAACAGGATGTCGCCTTCGCCGACGATTGCCGCCGCTCTTGCCGACTCCCCATTAGTCGTTTCGTCGTTGGAGCTTCGGCCGAAAAAACCTAATTATACAGCCATGCAGACAGCGTTCGATAATCCCAGTGCGGCCAGCATGGATTGCGGTCCCTTGCAACTAGCCACTACACCAACCGCTGAGGGTGCGAATCAAGTCGGTCTGGTCGACGATTTTTTCGCGAATCTCGGCAAGAAAAAATCACGATTGATGTTGCCAAAGTAGCCCGCGAATCGCAGACACTGATTGCTTGCGTACTGACGCGAGCAATGTCTATTTCTCTCTGCGCGGATCGCCGAGCGCCCTTAGACGTTGGTCGATGTTGTGTTTTCGCAAATGCTCTGTCGGCACCATGTCTTTGGCAAAGATTGATTCGCCTTCGCCACTTTCCGGAATGGCGTTGATATCGTTGATGTAGTTGATCACGATCAAGGCATCCAGGGCCTCGATATTGCGATTGCCATCGACGTCGTAGTACGGCGGTGGCACGAGCATTGTTCCCTCTAGAGGTCTAGCACCATTTCGATTGATTTCATTGATCACGATCAAAACATCCAATGCGCTTACCAAACCATCATTATTGACATCGTGTCGGCGCGTCTGGTTCTGCCAACCCGAAAGTGCAAGGATGAAATCGACATGCGTGGTTGGTGTTCCGATAACTACGGAAGTGGAACGTATCCCGGTGCTGGGCTGAACAATCTCGAAACTTGAAGATGGTGGAATTACATCGACTTGATAGGTGCCTGTCGGGATCCCCGTTAGCAAGTAGCTGCCGTTGGGCAATGTTGTTGTATCAGTCGCCGGCCCGATCACCAGATTGTCCAGTTTGATACTGGAATTGTTCATGCCGCGCGCGATTACATAGGCGATATCCGCAACGCCCGAATTTACTTGCATTGTTGCAATACCCCCTGCATTCAAGGGAGATGTTTGAAAACGGCGAACAATCTTGCCGTCAGAATTGTAGGCATCCAATCGAGCAAGCGTACCGCCGCTTACCGCTATCGCATCGATCGACACGCTGGATGTTGGACGAGAGAACGTCGCTCTGAGTTGTTGTTGGACGCCGCGAAAACTAGTTGAGTAGAAAATCTGTGCAGGCGAAAATGGCCGAAAGACTTTGGTGCCAGTGGTAGCATCAGAGTCCTCAAACACACCAATAGTACCATTTGAGTCTTCGCCTATGGCTTCGATCAGCACACCATTCTGATTGGTAGGAATGGCCCCTGTTTGGAAATTATCTGGCTCGATAGTGCTTCGAAGAACAATTGGTTGGCGGTTATTGTCAACTAGTCGAACACGAGCGTTTGCGACCGCTGATTCAATGGCTTGCCATTCCCCATCCCGGTTCTGGTCGTTCCATACCAAACCTTGAATGCCCGGCATTTCGGCGATACTGCGAGTCAGTCCAAGTGTTGCAGAAAAAAGGTTGCTCGTGATTCCGAGGGATCCTTCGATTGCGCGAATCTCAATAGTCCCGGATGTTCCGAGGGGTATTGGAATGTTCAAATTCAGATCGACTTGTGGTCGGTTGGGAGATAAAAGCGTTTGCCAATTTCCATTGTTGAATCGATATTCGATGCGACCAATTCGATTGATTGTAATGTCGTTTTGCGCTCCCGAACTATTTGCATTGGGCAACGTTTGAACGGAAGCGGTGCCGGTGAAATGGAATTGAGTTCCTTCATCGTTGCGTTGCCCAAGACCGACGAGCTTCAATGGGACATCGAGTACATCGAAAATTCCATCGCTATCCGAATCGACCCAACCGATTTGAGCCAGAGTTGCATCTGAACTGGCCAAGTTCTGAAATGCCCGATCGAGAGCAGCATTGCTAGACATGATGCTATCTGCCTGAACAAAACCAACAATTGGATTCAAGTCGATCGCGTTTTTGTTTTGCGCGTTATAGTAACCTCGCTTTTGGAAGTAATTCGAGCCGCCGATGTATTCATCTCGAGCCCAAAACATGTGGCCGGTTTCGTGCGCAAAGATGGATGCAGGACGAGTCGACGGAACCACTTCAAATAATCCTCCAGCAAAAGAGAATGCGCGATCGAACGATCCTCCCGTTGCAAAACTCCCGTCCGCATCGTTGCGAGAATTGACCACAAAAATGGTAAACGACCAATCGGTGTCTAACTTCATTCTTTGCGCATTGTTAAATGCACGGACGTTGGCCTCCAAGGCACTGCTCTGATCGAATCCTGCATCGACCAGAAACTGCGATACCCAATCCGCGTAGCTATTGGAGATTCTGGAAATGGGTTCATA
>JANLUJ010000929.1:0-1873 GCA_031363425.1 Pirellula sp. | reverse complement strand
AAGAGCAATCAACTGGTTAGCTCTCTTTTCATCAGCTGACGCGAATTGTATCACTTGCTCTAAATCAACTCGGTTTTTATCGCTGCCATGTTTTGGGCGTTTTTTTTGTCTTGCCTTGTCAATCAGAATCCGCCGCATAGCCTCCGCCGCAGCACCGAAGAAGTGTCCACGACTATTCCAGCCGTCGACCTTGTCAACATTCACCAGCCGCAGATAAGCCTCATGTACGAGTGAGGTAGCCTGCAATGTCTGTCCCGGCTTCTCTTGTGCCAGTCGGACAGCAGCCAGCTTACGCAATTCCTCGTACACCAATGGCAAAAGTTGATCGGCGGCTGACGGATCTCCCGATTCCATTTGCGACAGTATACGGGTGACGTCAGACATAGGGCGTGGATTCATAAATAGGGAACTTAACCAGACCTAGTGTAACTGCACACGTACAAATTTGCCCCAGGTCAACCAGATTTTCTTGCCTCCGCGATCTTCTCTCAATCAAAGCTTCGCCGCCGTGTGCATGGGAAGAAACATTCGATCGGCTAACTTCGGAAGCGAGATGAAGCCAAACTTTTCATAGAAACGCGTCGCTTCTTCTCCCTTGGAATCAACGACAATTAGGCTCGCCGCAATTTCATTTGCCACCCGTACACAACGTGAGAGTGCATCGGCTAGCAGTAATGCGCCGATGCCAGGAAATTTTACATCTCGCGCTAATCGGCCGACCAAAATAGCTGGGATCTCTGGGTAACGAGGCAGTTTCTTGGTTAGTTCCGGCGGCAATGCCGATAGCTCTACCGAGGTGGCGCACAGCGTATAAAAACCAATCACTCGCGTAGGTGAATCCTTCCCGACCAACACGAATACGGCTGCTGCCTTGCGCTTCGCATCTTGATTTGCGTACTTCGTGAGATATTCGTTGAGCACCGTAACTCCGCAATCGAATTGAACTCGATCGTGTTGCTTGCTAAGCGGCTCGCAAACATAGTCGCTCATCGACTATCTACCCGCTTGCGATAGTTCGTCATCGCTTTTTTCAAGCTCTTGTTCGGCCTCTTTGCCGATAACAACGCATCCACCAACATTCGGCTTTGCGTCTGATCGAGTTGCAGACGCTCGTGCTCTTCGATTACCTTTTTTGCAGCCACCTCCACATGCGCGACAACAAAATCCGAGACGGTTCGGCCAGTGTAGGATGCTGCGCGTTCGATCAGCTCTTTTTGTTCCGGAGAAACCCGCGTTTCAATACGAGCGGATTTGGATGACGTACTGGCTGTTGACATAGTTTGCTCCTGATTGATGCTACATTGTACGGCAAATTACCGTACATGTCAAACTCTTTCTTGACCCGGCTGGCTTTACATGTCCACAAAGTGGTCCAAGTTCTCTTTTCCGCACTTGGGCCCCAACGCACAAACCTCGCTCAATCTCCCACACCATCGCTTGAGCTTCCCTCCCACACGAGGTAACTGTGTGGTCGTAGTCGACGACCAGTGACGACCCTGGCGTCAGAGCAACGACCAAAGGGAAACATAACAATGAAACCGTCGGAATATGACGCGATTGAGATGCCGATTCGCTCAAGAAAATTCGTGCAATCGGTTCCTACAGCAAAGTGCCTCTTAAAAGAATAATTGCCACCGTGAAGTAGATTACTAAACCCGTTACGTCCACGAGCGTTGCAACGAGTGGGGCAGACGACGTTGCAGGGTCTAACCCAAGTCGCTTCAGTGCAAATGGAAGCATTGCTCCAGCAATCGTTCCCCACAAAACGATTCCGACAAGCGAGAAGCCAACCGTCAGACCAACTAGAAACCAATGAGGCCCGTAGATGTCGGTAAACGTTGTCCAAATTGCTATTCGCGTAAACCCTATCAGG
>JANLUJ010000962.1:0-1567 GCA_031363425.1 Pirellula sp. | reverse complement strand
GTGACGTTCGAGCCGCTAAAGTTACTAACGTAAAGGTCGCCCTTTGCGTCAAAAGCCAAACCCTGTGGTTGCTGCAGTCCAGATGATGTAGATGCGAACTCATCTATAACACCAGTTGTCATGTTGTAACGTACAACATTGTTTGAAAGCGAACCTCCCACATATAGATTGCCATCCGGTCCGAATGTCAGAGCCCAGGGCGCATGTAACCCAAAACTGGTGCTCGGCACCACAACACTTAGAAACGCACCTGTCTTACCGTCGTATTTAAGAACTTCGTTCGAAAAACGACTTGCGGCATATAGATTGCCGTCCACACCAAACGCAAAGTGCCTTGGCCCGCCCGATCGGCTTTGAGCAGGCACGAAGTCATCAAAGTAACGGATCGTTGAATCACCTTCTGCCGCAGACGGGTTGCTGATCGCAATTGCTGCATCATCGTTTAGAATCGTTGCCACTCCCATGATGGCTGTACCGCCATTTGGCGTGACAATCAAACGAAGTGTTTCGTCTGCCTCACCGGAATTGTCGCCGTTGACTGTCACTTGCACTATCTTCGTCGCTTCCCCATCGGCGAACGTGACTGTTCCAGATGCAGCAACATAATCGGAACCTGCAAATGCCGAGTCATCAGCGGTTGCATAAGCAACTGTCAACGAGCCGCTAAGACTGCCGCTTCGCTGAATCGTAAAGTTCATGCTGGAAGTTGTTCCACTAGAGCCCTCGATGACCGATGGGCCACTTACCGCAATTGGACTAAATACCTTTCCATCGCTACCAGCTTCGAAGATTCCTAACACTTCGCCGGATGTCAAGGCTCTGCTGTACACTGAGAGTTCATCGATTAGTCCATTAAACGGCTGGTTTACGTTAGTACCGGGAAAGCCGCCCGTGTTACCTATTCCAATTCCTGGGTTAGACGTCTGTAAAACACCATATGGCCTTACGTCTGTGGTTGTAGCATTCGCAAGCGTTCCATTTACATAAATGCTCATCAAGCCGTTCGCATCGTCAACGGTTGCGGCCACATGCGCAAATTGACCGAGTGCAATAGGAAAGTCTAGCCTATTTCCATTCGTCGTCAGCGGCGATATGACAAAGCTCAACATGCCATTTGACTCAACGCTGAGTGAGTACGGCCGGTTTCCGCTGTCGTCGCCGCGGATGAAGATCCTGCCACTTCCACTAGTAGGAAACGCATTAACCTTGATCCAACCTTCGATCGTCAAAGAACCCGTCAGCTTCAAGCTTGCGGAATCTGCGACTTGTACCCGATCGTTTACGCCATCGAACTTGAATGCTTGTCCGACTTCACCGGCAGCGTAGCTTGCTCCGTTGTATAGTGTGGCATTGTTTAGCCCCATAACATCTGTACCGCTACCGTTCGCGGACCACCAACTTACTAGTCCGCTCGGAGCAGCGACGGCTGCGAGCAATGCTCTTGCTTCCAATTGCTCCATTCGAAGAGGTCGTTCATTGTTGGTCTGCGGGCGTGTTGCAGACCAAGGCAATTGTTTGCGTAAACGTTTCATGGATTGTTCCTGTTCCTCGGTCTGCGTTAAACTAG
>JANLUJ010000909.1:0-3577 GCA_031363425.1 Pirellula sp. | reverse complement strand
AGCGAAACGTCGTTGATTCAGACAATTGGTCGCGCAGCCAGAAACGCGAATTCGAAAGTAATCTTGTATGCCGACCGAATGACCGCTTCGATGCAAACCGCAATTGAAGAGACGCAGCGCCGTCGCAAACTGCAAGAAGCTTACAACTTGGAACATGGCATCACCCCTGAAACTGTTCGAAAGGGTGTTACGGCCAGCATTCTCCAAGCTGCCGAGAACCGCAAACGGGCCAGGGACATGGTTCGGATTGACGCCACATCGGAGCGGATAACGGAAGACTATCTCAAGACCATGGAGGAAGAGATGCTTGCCGCCGCAGAAAATTTGGAGTTCGAGCGAGCGGCGGCATTGCGGGACAAGATCATGCGCATGCGAGAGAAAATCGGAGAACCAGTCGAGTCGGATACTACTGATGAGCGTATGGTTGGTGGCCGTCAGCGCAAGCGATCGACCAAGGGCTCCGGTTCACGCGTCCCGCGGCCTAAACAAAAATAGCCAGCAGGTAATTCACTCTGCTGTGTGAGCGGCAAGGCGCTAGCCGCCGGTAGGTCATTTCCCTTTTCGCAATAATTTTCTCCCGCGGTTATCTTGAGTTTACCTAAGCGGCTAACGAATCGCAGAGATTTTCAACCGCGGCTAGTGTCGCGAATTGTAAGTTAGGTCCCACGAGACTCCGCGCAAGCATCATTCTCGCTGCCGACGCGATCGCATCTAGCTTGGAAACTTTACGTCCAATGGGCAAGCCCATTGGGGCGTTCTAAAGTCATGGCCGGTCAGGGAAACGGTGTTGTGAGAACTACTCGCGTCGACGCACCAGGCTAGAGACTAATCGTCGTCGTTTCCGACTTCGATAATGCATGAAACAATATAGTGGTCCGAATGGCGTTTCTTGAATTCCTTGATCTCATCGTCCGTACCATTTTTCGTTGTATGGACTTTCTGTACTGAGCCTTTGAACTCGGGTTGATTCGATGGCACAAAGATTCGATCGAACGGGGCACTGGAGTATCCTGCTCCCCATGCGGCAGTCGTTCCAACGTTTCTTTGATTCAAATCCGTAAAGCCTGCATCCACAAGAATCTTCGGGGTTTCGTCATCCGGTCCTAGAATATTCGTGTCCCCAAGCAGAACAATGTCCTCGTCTTTGAATTGCTGCTTCAACGCCCCTAGGTGAGTCACAAAAGCTTTGACCTCCGCTTGACGTTGCTTTTGCGTGAATAGTGGATCCGACGGGTTCGCCTCGTTGCGGTTGGATTTCAGATGGACTGGGACAAACACCACATCCGTCTTGCCTTCGCCAAAAGATAGCTTCACCGCATTGGCCCGCCGCTCCCAAAACTTATCGCCGTACGTTTCGTTTCCTCCCACCGGTATCGAGAAGGGTTGGCCAACCAATTTGATCCGATCGCTTCGCCATGCAATGCCTGTGTGCTGGCCTCGCGTGATGAAGTCTTCGGTATTCTTCGGGTAGTTAGTCTTGGGAAATAGTAGGTACTGCCATGACTGACCGTGAACGGTTATTAGTTCGTCCAAGGTTTGCTGAAGCGGCTCGCTAGTCCAGGGTGCGGAGTTCTTGTCCACGCCAATCTCTTCCAGCGCCAAAACATCTAATTTGGCTTCAGCAATATATGCCGCAAGATCGACAGGCGATTGCTCAATGTCCTTTCCAGGCTTGCCACGCAAATTGGGGAAGCCAAGCCATTCAATGTTCCAAGCTCCAATGCGAAACTCCTCAGCTTGAGCCATCGATGCAAAAAAAGGGAAAACCGCGGACAGCGCCAAAATGCCGAAACCAAGTCTCATAAATTGAATCCAGTAACCGTTGTTTGCTCTCGAAAATCACGATGGCGTGTGCTACTTATTAATCTGAATCGCCAATGAGGATTTCATCAAGGTGTGTTCTGCTCAAATTAATGGCTGCATTGTCGGACGTCGGTCGCACCTGCCGGGTGCGACTCTGCGCTTGCAAAGCCGCATGCTTTGTTTCTACGACTTGTCCATCTGCTATAACATCCAAACAATGATTTCGATTTCCTTTCAATTTTCACCCAACACAAGTTGTCGGGGCTAGTTCGTAGGATTGCAAACATACATGCCTAAGCGTCGTGTTGTGGTTATAGGGGCCGGACCAGGTGGATTGGCTACGTCGATCCAGCTCGCACATGGAGGGGCTGATGTTACTCTATTGGAGTCCCGTTCGCAGGTTGGCGGGAGATGTGCGAGCATCTACGCAAATGGCTTTCGATTTGACACCGGACCAACGTTTTACCTGTACCCGCGCATCTTGCGGGAGATTTTCCAATCCGTGGGTCGAGACATCGACGTCGAGATACCGATGGTACGACTGGACCCCCAGTATCGCGTCTCATTTGGGGCTGGCGGACAATTGGATTGCACCAATGATCTGTCTGAAATGGACCGACAAATCGGTGAACTATCGCCAGCAGACGTTGGCGCATTGAAAAAGTACCTTGATCACAACCGAGTGAAGCTGGCCAAGTTTCGACCCATATTAGAGTCTCCCTTCAATAGCATGCTCGACCTGTTGCGTCCGTCCGTGCTCGCGGCAGCTTCGCTGGTCAAGCCGTGGAAGACGCTCGGACGTGAATTGCAAAGCTATTTCCGTGACCCCCGATTGGTCATTGCGTTTTCCTTTCAGGCCAAGTATCTCGGAATGTCCCCTTTTAAGTGTCCGAGCCTCTTTTCCATCCTGTCATTTTTGGAATACGAATACGGGGTGTTTCATCCCATTGGCGGTTGCGGCCAAGTCAGCGAAAAAATGGCAGAAGTGGCCACCGAGATGGGTTGCGACATTCGAACGGACGAATCGGTCGAAAGCCTTGAGTTTCAAGGCAGGCGAGTCACCGCGGTTGTAACCACCAAGGGACGTTACGAAGCCGACGCGTTTGTTATCAATGCGGATTTCGCCCATGCGATGCAAAAGCTCGTTCCTGACCAATTCCGGAAGCGATGGTCCAATGCCAAGATTGCCAAGAAACGATTTTCGTGTTCGACGTTTATGATGTATTTGGGGATCCGAGGACGCTACGAAAACCTAAAACACCATACGATTCATATCTCCAAAGACTACGATCGTAATTTACGTCAAATAGAAAAGGAGATGATCTTGCCTGACGACCCATCCATCTATGTCCAAAACCCTTCCATCACCGACGCGTCCCTAGCACCTGAAGGCAAAAGTACTATCTACGTGCTTGTACCGGTTCCTCACTTGAATCCGAACACTCCCTGGGACGCAGCTCAGACACAGGCTTTCCGCGAACTTGCATTCCGAAAGCTCTCGGAGATTGGAATGAGCGACTTACGCAGCAGAATAGAATACGAACAAATTGTTACGCCGGCCAATTGGCGAGATGATTTTTCAGTCTATCGCGGCGCAACATTCAATTTAGCTCACAATCTTGGTCAAATGCTCCACATGAGACCCCACAATAAATTCGAGGAATTGGATGGTGTCTATTTAGTAGGAGGCGGCACACACCCTGGTAGCGGACTTCCAGTTATCTACGAGTCCTCTAGAATCACTTGCAAGCAGCTGCTTCCCGATCTCGGACTT
>JANLUJ010000888.1:0-5276 GCA_031363425.1 Pirellula sp. | reverse complement strand
CATGATAGTAGCGAATCAATCAGGTGGAAACGTGAGAGTCTTTCGCATCAATGCCTCAACCGGCCAGCTAACACCGACGGAGTCAAGTGTGCGCATCGACAGCCCTGTCTGCGTTCGATTTACCGAAGTTCCTCACTGAGCAACTTCAAGAAGCTTGATATAGTTCCACGATGACGGGACGAATAGAATCAGTTCTCATCAAATTGCGGCATATTTTTTGGGTTCTTACGGAGTTACTGTGGGTTCAGTACATAGGTTGTTCTTGCGGAATCAAATACGATATAGCTCACAGAGCATTCTCGGCAACCTTAAGGTGTCGGCAACTCACGTCTAACGCCCCGAATGGGGCATCAACATCAAAGCCCAGGGCGGCGCTTCGCTCTGCCCTGGGCGCTCGCTAAGTTGTTTAAGCCCGTTGGGCTAGATCGCATTCTCACTCTTCGGGTTTTGCCGTTGGTTGATGTCCTTTCCGGCGTTGTGGTGGAGTGGCGATGATATTGATCAGTGCATTTGCTATTACACATGCTATTGAAAAGTGAAGGAATGATTATCCGTTACCATTGCATGTATTGAACTCTTCAACGCGCATTGAGTTTTTCGGCTTGAAGGTTTAGAACTAAATTGGGATGGAAACAACGTTAAATAGATCGATAACCGGCCACATTAAGAAAATGCGACTTGTTAAAAAATTCAAGAGAGACTGTTGTCTTGTCTCGCGCTGACTATTGTCAATTATTGTGAAGCGAGTCATGTCTTGAAATTCCACCATCCCTCTGTAGGGGAACTGCCTTTAAGGAATGAAATTCATGGTTGATATAGAACGTGTTGTAACTTTAGATGAATTGATGGACCGAGTCCCGGAACAACTTGTGAGGGATGCCGAAAGCCGTCGAACCGAAGACGAATCTGAAACATTTAGTGAATCCAGCGAGACAAGCATGACAAAAGAGCCGAGCAAAGCAAAAAGAATCCGTGAATATCTGAACAAGCATCCGGGGGCACGGAACAAGGATGCCGTTGAAGCTCTGGGTGACTACGGGGTTACTGCAGCAGACGTAGCAAACGTAAAGAGTCATCAGAAACGATCGGAGAGTACCCCTCGAAAATCAGTTGCTTCCTCTAAGACGAAGTCGGAAGCGTCCAGTTCTACTGCCTTAACAAGTAGTGGCCCGACGATCAATTGGAATGAACTAGAGGCTGGTGTTGCTTTCGTTAAGGCGGCTGGATCTGTTCAGAGAGCGCAGCATTTGCTAATAATCATCGATCAGATCAAGGATTGCTAACCTTCAACTTTACAAGGACGTTTGAATGAAGACCGCTCGGATGATGGCCGGCATTCCGGCACTTAATGCAGGACTCTACCGAAGAATTCGATTCTTAGTGGGTGATCCGGTTGCATTGATCGAACTCGCCAATGGTGTTTCTTCGATGGAATCGACGTTGATCCTTAGGGATATTGAAATGCAGAGGGCAAAGGTCTCTGCAAACGCAACCAAAGTCGCTTGCCCGGCTGATTTCGCGCCCGCTGGAGGTCTTTCAGGTGATCGCGAAACGGCAACGGCCCAAAGTGCCGCGGAATTCGTCCGGCAATCGGGTTGCAGGGAGGTGATTGTTGACCGATCTTTACCAATGATCTACGCGGAGATGCTCAGCAGAGCCGGGATCGTTATCCGATGCGATACGGAATGGGGGCTGATAGAAAGACGGCAGAAGGACGAGAAAGAAATTGCAGCCATTCGATTTGCGCAACAGCAAACCGAAGAAGTAATGAAAATTGCTTGCCAAACCATCGCTCGTTCGACTGTTGGGGACGACCGAATTCTCATGTTTGAAGGCCGGTCGCTGACTAGTGAGCGCATGCAGTCGATGATAGATGTTTGGCTTCTAGAACGCGGGTTCTCTAATCCAATGTCGATTGTCGCAAGCGGCCCAATTGGGGCCGATTGCCATGATCACGGTCATGGTCCGCTTAGGTCGATGGAGCCAGTCATCGTCGATATTTTCCCGCGTGACAAAAAATCGCTTTACAATGGAGACTGCACTCGGACAGTCGTGAATGGACGTATTTCCGACACGATAGCCTCGATGCATTCAGCCGTTGCAAAGGCAAAGTCGGTTGCAACAACTTCGGTTCGCGCTGGTGTCACAGGGCAACAAGTTCATGAGGCGACTAGCCGATCGATCGAGGCGTCAGGCTACCAGATGGGTTTCCCACCAGAAGGAGCAAGCGATGATTTCACCTCGATGACGCACGGTACTGGACATGGACTTGGATTAGAAGTCCATGAGCCACCATTGCTCGCATTTGGTGGGCCAGAGTTGGTAGTCGGCGATGTGGTAACGATTGAGCCGGGACTATATTGCAGAGCTGTTGGCGGCGTTCGTCTCGAAGACATGGTCGTGGTAACGCAAGACGGTTGCATCAATCTCAATTCCCTGCCAGAAGGCTTGGATTGGACTGCTTAAGCTTGTCTTTTTCTAACCACGGAATGAACGGCGAAAAATCGTTCGACGACAGACTCGAGTAGATTCTACTTCCGCTCGTGAGTCTGGCTATTGCTTGCGAAGCATTGTCAATTAAGTTAGGAGAATCGCAGCTGGTTTCTGATCGTATTCACTCCCTTTACTTGGCGCACTCAACCTGGGCCAAGCTGGAATAATTCCAATGTTCAGCCGCCTTGAATTGCTATTGGGCAAGAGCGTCCTGCCAATTGTTTTGGTGTTGGTTTGTCAAACTGTTCGCGCGGATGTATTTACGCTTTACGATGGAATTGGACTGCCGAGTAGTCAACCATGGCTTTCGTTTGCAAGCAACGGCATTACCTCTGGCGGTACTGCGACGCAATCTCCACAAGCAATAGGCGTCCGTCTGCAAACCGATCTTGCGGTCAGCGCTGGATACGCAAATTACACGCCATTCAGTCAACTTAAGAATGTTTCCTTTCCAAGCCTTGATAGGGCCAAGGGATTTGAACTATCCTTTTCCATGTCGCTTGAAAACGAAAGCCATTCCAACGCCAACCGCGCCGGATTCTCTGTCAGTCTGCTTGGCAGCGATTCGCGAGGCGTCGAACTGGCATTCTGGGGAAACGAAATCTGGGCTCAACAATCGAATCCTCCCTTCACTCATGGCGAGGGAATCAACATCAACACTACTGTCCAACGAGACTATCGCCTCAGCATTCGAAACGATACGTACGTATTAGTTTCGGGTGCTGATCAACTTTTGACTGGCTCCGTTCGCGACTATTCGGGTTTTGGCTCTCCGTACAACCTGCCTAACTTTCTGTTCATTGGTGACAATACGTCAAGCGGTTCGGCAAGCGTTCTGTTGGGACCTGTCTCGCTCGAATCCAATCTTTCCGCCGTCCCAGAGCCCTCTAGCTACCACCTGATGTTGGCTGTGGTACTCCTGTTGGTTGCAGCTAAGCACTACCGCAGATGTTTTTTGGTTTGCTCGATGTGGAAGTGTCGCTACGCGAAACTGCATTGCTAGTGTTATCACTTCAAAGGCATTCCGGGTTCCGCTTTGCCATTGGTCGTTAAGATTTGAAAATGGTGAACACCTGCAGCCAACGGATGCTCGCTCGACCATACAGTCTTCTTTTCTGGCGTTACTTCGATCATCGAGATACCCTTGTTCGCGCCATGGCTTCCAACGACCGTATTGCCATTTGCCAGCCGTTGCGAACCGCATGGATCCTTAAACAGTCCATTCACATCTTCATTGGTAACTTTCCAAACAACAACTCCACGCGGATCAAACTCGACCACCTTGTTTCCATGCGTTAGGGAAGCGACCGTATTACCATTGTCAAGTCGAATGGCCGTGAATGGCCAGTTCTCCACAGGTCTGCCGCCAAGTTCTTCTAAATCGGTCCTAAGCGTTCCTACGACTATGCCTTGTGGCGAATACTCCTTGATGGCAAACGCCAGCAGGTGCGGTACCAAATAATTACCGCTTCGCAGCTGGCGAGCCATACGGGTTTGCATGTGGGTGTTGTCGGTTTCCGGCTGGAGCGGTATTTCCGATGCGATGTCCCCATTGGGACGTACCTCGAGGAGTCTGGGGCGATTCCCCAATTCGGTCACAAGCGTGTTGCCATTGTAAAGTCGTTGCGTTGTACCGATCTCGCCGTTGAGATTGCTTCGCTTGTAGCTGAAGACGACCTGTTTGTCTCGTGTTACTTCCTCGACCCTATCGCTGAATGCCAAGAGCACATTGCCGTTTGGCAATACAAATCCATCGCGCGATCCGCCTGCATGCTCCCAAATGGCGTCTCCTTTCTCATCAATGATCGCCGTCTTGGCACCCATCACCAAATAGGAATGAAGAATTGGCACCTTTTCGTCGGCATTCGCGCTCGTAACAAGTCCTAATAGGTAACATGCGGAATAAAACGCGCTAAAGGTTCGACTGCACATGGGATACTCGCAAAAGGGGAAAGGGAACAAGATTGCGCGCCTAGGAGGCTCGGATGCTGGCAGCATCCGCCACGACCATTTTTTTAATCGATCACTCAAACGCGATATTACTCATTAGAATGGTGCAACTCACCTGCCTCTATACCCTCCGTGGAGAAACATCCCAATGCTCAAAGTATTTTGCTTATTTCCCTTCGCACTGTTGCTGTGCTTTACACATTTGGGAACAAACGCTCAAGATTCAGCCAGACCCACGTCGGCAATCGCATCGGGCGCGCGCGTTGCGATCATAGGCGACTCTATCACTGAACAAAAGCTCTATAGCAAGTACATGGAGGCTTACCTGCTAGCGTGTTCAGGAGTCCCTGACGTGCACGTTTTTCAGTTCGGCTGGAGCGGTGAACAAGCTGGCGGATTTGCGGCTCGCATGGAGAACGACTTAACGGTATTTAGCCCTACCGTTGCCACGCTGTGTTATGGCATGAACGACGGTTCGTATCAACCCTACAACGACGAGATTGGCAAACGATACGAGAGCAACATGCGCAAGGTCCTCGAAAAGATGGATACCTTGGGAGTGAAATCGGTGGTGGTTGGTTCTCCGGGTGCTGTTGACACTCATTTCTTTCGCCCTGGCCAGGTGATGGGAGATAAGCCGTCGCACATCGCTTACAACGACAATCTGAGCCATTTGCGAGATATCGACAGAAGCTTAGCGAACGAGAAGAAACTCTTGTTCGCCGATGTCCATGCGGCCATGTTCGACGCCATGACCAAAGCGCAATCAACCCTTGGGAAAGAGTACGATGTTTGCGGACGCGATGGTTTCCATCCTGGAAACAACGGGCAAC
>JANLUJ010000876.1:0-8174 GCA_031363425.1 Pirellula sp. | reverse complement strand
ATTGCCCTCGAGGCGATTGCCGAGGTGTGCAATATGGTTAGCTTCGCCCCAGGACCTTCCTCCATCGATCGAACGTCGCAGATGGATTTCGATTTCTCCCCAATCGGAACTGCTGTTTTTTCGTGCTTCGCAATAGGCGATGACTGTGCCTTTGGGGGTGACCACCACACCTGGAATACGGTAACGTGAAACCGCATTCATGCCGGGTGGGAAGACTTTGGAATTCTCGATCAAAACATCTGCCGCATTGGCCAAGGAACAGAAGACGATTAAGACGCAAGTGAATGGCGTTTTCATATTAGGAGGGTCTGAATGGTTGGTGATTGATGTCATCTGGTGATTTTCTACAATTCAATAGCATAGCCCCGTGGAGGCTTTCCTACTTTTGCATTCATGATTTAGTGGACAGCTCTTGGGCCAACTCCGCGGGTAGCCAAAACGCCCGAACGATCCACCGGTCAAGGAGGTTGGCAGGCTTGTCCTGCTGGATTGTTGTGCTTTCAAGCTAAACAAGGCGAACGGCCCCACGTTTTTTTGCAGGCATCGTCCGTCAAAGGCAAGCTACGAACGAACGATTCGGAGCGTACGATATGGTACTATCTATCCTAGAGCTGCAAGAATGCTGCGACATGTAGGCTTGGTTTGATCTTGCGGGTAGCGATATTTGATTTCCATCAACACACAGGAGACTCACGTGGGCGAAAAGATAACGCTTCGTAGCTTGTTTTTCGTTACTGCCTTGACTGCGATCTTGCTTTTGGTACTTCGATTGGCAGTGTTGAATAGCGGCCAAAACGTTTATGTCGGAATCTCAGTCATGGTCCTGATTCCGGTCGTGACATTTGGTTTGTTCGGTCTTGCTTTCGTGATGTTGCTCCCGTTCGGTATTATCGCAGCCATGACACGCGAATCCGTTGCACCAGGCACCAGCCCATTTGCTGAAGATAGGTTGCCGGATAAGCAAATCGACGTACTCGACCGCGAACGAGCTCATTAGCAAAAGGTGTTTTTGATGGTTGATCGAAATGTCCATTCCAGTGCCGAACCGATGATCGAACTGCGTCGGATCCATCGGTTTTTTGGGAAAACCAAAGCGGTAAACGACATCTCTTTTGAAGTTTTTCGAGGGCAGGTTTTCGGTTTCATCGGACCCAATGGCGCAGGCAAAACAACCAGCATGCGGATCCTTTCTACGTTGGAATTGCCTAGCTATGGCGATGCATTTGTGGATGGTTTTTCGGTGATCAATGACCCGGACTTAGTGCGTCGCCGACTCGGTTTTATGCCCGACGGTTTTTCCATGTACCAGAATATGAACTGTGTTGAGTACTTGGATTTTTTCGCCAGGTCATACGGTCTTATTGGCAAGGATCGCATCGCCGCGCTGCGTCGAACGCTTAGCTTTACCGGACTCGACAAAATCGCATCCAAGCCTATCACCGGATTGTCAAAGGGGATGCGACAACGACTTTGTTTAGGACGTTCCATGATCCACTCGCCAGCGGTGTTGATTTTGGATGAGCCCGCCAACGGTTTGGATCCGAGAGCTCGCATCGAGCTGCGACAAATGATCCAGCAGTTAGCGGTCGAGGGCACCACCATTTTGGTATCGTCTCACATCCTAACTGAACTGGCGGAAATGTGCGATCAAGTTGGAATCATCGAGCGAGGTCGATTATTGGCCGTTGGGAGTGTGGCCGAGATCCGCCGCACCATACAAGGTGCATTGCGTGTTGAAATAACCGCCATCGACCGCGGAGAACAATTACACGAATGGCTTAACCAGCAACCAGGGGTTTCGCACATTAAACGAACCGAAAATGCCCTTTCCTTGGAACTCCAGGGGGGCTCGGCAGAGCAAGTTGCCTTGCTAAAAGCAATCGTCAATGCAGACTTTGCCATTTTGGAGTTTGCTGCCCACCGCGAAACGCTTGAAGATGTGTTCATGAAAGTTACCACAGGAGCAATCCAGTGACCTCGATCTCGACAGAAACCATAGACGCAATTCTTGCAGAACCTCCTGTTTTGGCTCCTGACCAGTTGGAACATGCGGCCGCCATTCAGCAATTGGTTGAGGGGGAAACCAATTGGGACAAACGGCTCATTGCATGCAGCGATTGGATCAACCCGATTCTCGTCAAAGAGACACGTCAGGCCCTCAAGAGCAAGCAGTTTTCTTGGACACTGTTGCTCCTCACTATTGTGGTACTTGCATGGTCGATTTTGGCGATCGTAGGAATGATCCCGAGTATCTATTACAATTCGAATGGGGCCGGGATGCTGATCGGGTATGTCATCATTTTGATTGTGCCAGCCTTGATCGTCATTCCTCAGTCAGCGTTTCGCTCCATGGCATCGGAGCTCGAGGATGGTACCTTTGAGACGCTTTCCTTGTCGACACTTTCGCCAAGACATATCCTTGTTGGCAAACTGAGCGTAGCGGCACTGCAACTAGTCGTCTACCTGTCGGTCATAGCGCCCTGTATTGCGTTAACTTATCTTCTTCGAGGCGTTACGCTTGAAGTCATCGCGATGACAATTCTGGTCATCTCTTCATGCAGTTTGGCATTATCCGTCATCGCGATCTCGGTTGCTGCGTTCTCTCAAACGCGAATGCAACAGGTCTTTTTTTCTATCGTACTTTTAGTAGGACAGGTCTTCTGTGCGTTCTGGACCGGCGGCATTCTCATCGGCATTGTGAATTCTGGTGTCTACGGTTTGGTTGGCTGGATCATTTTCGGTGTCTTCTTGTTGGCGTTAGTCTTGTATGGCTGGTTGCTCCTACGGTGCGGTGCTTGTGCCATAGGGGTCAGCAGCGAAAACCGTTCAACTCCGATTAGAATTCCGCTATTAGTGATCGGGCTTGTCATGAGCACGATGTCGGGCTTCATGATTGCATCCTATGGCCCCTCAAATTTCATGCAGCAAATAATCGCTGTCGCAGTGAACTTCCTCTTTATTCATTGGGGGATTGCTGGCGGCATCATGATGGGAGAACGCGGTACGATTCCTGCCCGCGCACGTCGGTCATTGCCTAGTTCGCTGTTGGGACGCGTTTTCTTGACTTGGCTAAACCCTGGGGCAGGCCCTGGGTATATTTTTATTCTGCTGAGTTTCGCCGGCTCTGCTTTTACGTTAGCGATCGCACCATGGATTTTGCTACAGCCCAACCTGCGCAATATTCAATTCTCGCTTTTGATTTACATCGTGGCGATGACATGCTATTTGGCTCTTTATCTGGGCCTTGTTCGGCTGGCCTGCATGTTATTGTTGAGGCATGTTTTAGTTGGTCGATTGGTGATGGCATTTGCCTTGACGTTGGTCCTAATTGTTATGTCGGTTGTTTTTACTTGTTCTCTCAATTTAGCAGCCAACGATTATCAAGTTCTGAGTTTTGATTGGTATTGTTTCCCTAATCTATTTTGGACTCTGCTTAAGCTTTTTCCGGACAATGGTTCTAACTGGGGTACACCCGAGGAAATGTTTGCGGTGGTAGGTCTTGTCTTAACTACCTTGCCTGTTGTTTTTATTAACATTCTGTTAACAGCCAAAGATGTTGTATTGCTTCGAATCGAGACACCTGAACGCGTTATCGTGGAACGCGAGAGTCGTCGAAACAAAGAAGACAAAGAGAAGTCCGACGAAGAAGTCGATCCTGTCTTTGGATGATGTTCGATTATTCTTCCCCCTCGCTCTGGCGAGGATAACGACGTGGCTTATTGATTGCTAGCGACGAAATTCGAATTCTCAAGCAAGCTGTCCAAAACACGTTGAGTCGCTAAAGAAATGTCGCCCCAAAAAGGGTTCAATTCGCGCGTGAGGACAATGTTGTTGAACGTCTCGAACATGTTGATCTCTTGAGCTGGTGAATGACCGCTAGCATATTCGTCGACGATCACCTTTTTGGTGTGTTCTTGCATGTGGAAGTCACATCCATTGATCGCGAAGTTGGGTTTTTCGATATCGAACGAGACCTCACATCCAAAGTGAGGCAATACAAAATCCGGAATGACAATATTGCCTTTGGTGCCGCTGACATGCGCCCACTGTTGGTTTCCTGTAATAAAGGAACAGTAGAAACTGCCGGATGATCCACCTGGGAAAAGGAGCTCGGCTGAGAATTCAGCTGGAACAGCGGCCCCACTTCGCTCCCCTTGCATGGCGGAAAGGCACCTGCCCGTTACTTGTGTTGGAACTTGCCAATGATTGGCCCACAGCAAAAAGCGAATGCAGTACCAACCTAGATCCCCTAAACACCCGAACGGCTCTAACCGGCTGTCTACTCGAATGTTCCCTTGCGAAAAACTCTGGTCCCCGAGAAACGAAAAATGGCAAGCTATGCGGCGAATTGCTCCAATCGATTCGCCATCGTCCATGCAGCGGCGTAGCATGGGCAGTCGAGCGCTATGCATAAACATTACCCCATCCATGAATTGGACTTTGTTGCGCTGGCAAACCGTCAATATCTCTTCCAGATCCTTAGCGGATAAGGCTGAAGGTTTCTCCGCGAGTACGTGCTTGCCGCTTTCCGCGGCGGCAATGATCCACTCCTTTCTCAAGCCGGTGGGTAGCGGAATATATACCGCATCAATGTCGTTGCGTGCGAGCAACGCTTCGTATCCTTCGACGGCATCGGGAGCTTGGCGTTGGACGGTGTGGGCTTGGCATTCGCGGACAAAAGTCCTGGCAGAATCGATCCGGCGACTAGCCACGGCAACCAGCGTTCCAGATTTTGATTGAGCGATTGCACGCCAATTCTTCCTGGCAATCGCCGCCGTCGATAAAATGCCCCAACGGCATAGCCCAGATTCCGACATGACCTTTTCCTTGCTGTTCTTGGTGAATTAAGTACCTAATCCCAGATTGCCCGCCTGGGCTTTATCCGTGTGCGAAGCCCTAACTGCGCAGTTTACTTGGTCGATGTGAACTACTTGTATTGAAATCCATCTTGACCCCGCTTACGCCACTTCGATATCCTCCGCATCAACCACGGCAAGTTCGGTAAAGTCGGCAGACGTGGTTACTGTCACAGGATAGACCGAGCGTGCGAGTTTGGCGACCCGTCGTCAACATTGCAACGAACATTCAGGAAGGATGATTCCCCCAATGTCGAGCACAAAAACTGTTTTTACGACCGGCGAGGCCGCCAAGATTTGTAAGGTGAGCCAACAAACGATCATTCGTTGTTTCGATAATGGATCGCTGAAAGGATTTCGCGTTCCAGGTAGTCGATTCCGTCGGATTCCCCGCGATCTACTGTTTGTCTTCATGAAAGATAACGGAATCCCAACGGATGCCTTGGAAAGCGGTAAGAAGAAATTGCTAATCGTCGATGACGATCAAGATTTGGTTGATCTCATGTACGATACGTTTGAACGTGACGGACGATTTGACATCCGTACGGCCAACAATGGTTTCGACGCGGGAATGCAGGTCAAAGAGTTCCGCCCAGATATTGTCATTCTGGACGTTATGCTCCCCGATATCAACGGAAAAGAAGTTTGCCAACGAGTACGTGGTGACCGAACCATGGATTCCGTGAAGATACTTTGCATTTCCGGGATGGTCGAGCAGGACAAAGTAACCGACTTGCGAGCCGCAGGTGCCAACGATTTCATGCAAAAACCGTTTACGACAGATCGACTCCTGGATCGCGCTTGCGATTTGTTGGAAATCGATCGACCTGTTGCAATCTAGGGCTATGTCCCAATTCTTAATTGGAGTAGCTACGCTCGACCGAGCGTGGTGAGCTCCATGCAGCATACTGTTGATTCGCTTCACGAGCGACTAAACTGATCTCGACCGGAAAAAACTGCATTGGACCGATCGGACTTTCGCGTAGAGATCAACCGCCGTGAAGAAATCCCCTCATAACATGGATACCGATACTTTTGGTGCAGCTATGAAACGGTCCACGCGAGCGCCCAAGAAGACTGTGCTTTCGATCGCGCCAATGGAATCGAATAACGAGCACTTTGAGTCGCTTCGTGAAATGACGGTGGAGGTAGATTCCAAAGGAGCTTTTCCAGTCGCAAGGCGTCCCCCACTTTCGATTTCTCCTGATTTAGCAACGAACTTTTCCTGCAAACTGATGGCAATCGCCTTGCAGCTCAAGTCGTGGTCTGCCGCTAGCGATGAACAAGCCTCTATTCAGAACATGATCGCGGAGCTGCTGGACAGTTTTGAAGCGGCTGCGAATCTGACTTCCAGCATCGGTAGTTACTTGGCACGGCTTCAGTCACTGTTGCGTCAATTGCACCGTGGCGAACTTTTCGTTCGAGAACGTGGAGTTTCCGAGCCCGACGACGAAACCACGCAAGTCTTGACCAATGCAATCCACGCAGTGATTCTTTCAAGCAGTCAACGAGTTCAGTTTGACCATGCGGTTGAAAGTGCTTGCCAACGAGCCATATACCAATTCGCGTATGGTCTAACTCACGAGATCAATAATCCTCTCGCAAACATAGCCGCGCGAGCTCAGCAAATGATCTTGGCAGCTCAATCGGAATCGGACAGGCGTTCGTTGGCGACGATTGTAGATCAAACCATGCGGGCGCACGAAATGCTAGCTGAAATGATGCGGGTGGTTCAACCGAGTTCTATTCATCCTCGCATTGAAGACATCGTAGAAATCGTCAGGCAAGCAGCTATCATTCAAGGATCGGAATGGGCACGAGCGCAAATTCAGTGTAGCCTTCGTGTTTCGGAAAAGCCGCTCTACTGCTCGGTAGAAAGAGCCCCATTCATCGAAGCGATATGCAGCGTCGTACAGAATGCGATGCAAGTCTGTCGTCCAAACGATCGCATTGAAATTATTTGTCAGCAAGTGAATTCAAAGGACCCTGAATATGGGCCAAAAGATCCGGTGGCTGGGACCGACGGTGAAGCTATGCCTCGAATCCGAATCGCGATTCGAGATACAGGCCCGGGGATGTCCTCCGAGACGTCTCAGCGAGCATGGGATCTTTATTTTAGTGGACGCGAGCACGGACGCGGCCTTGGAATCTCTCTTGCAATGGTGCGCCGAACCATAGATGCTCATGGGGGTTTGGTTTGGATCCAAAGCAGTCCGAATGAGGGCTGCACGGTGGAAATTCGATTGCCCAAATCGGCGGAGCTACCAAATCCACGAAAAGCATTTTTGATTTGATCCTCACGAAAAGCTCAATGAAGTCCCGTTTGCAATCGAGGTTCGTGCTAATTTGGGTAGCCACCTGTCTATTGATTCTGTCTGGCTGCATTCAAAAGAATTATCGCTACGGCATTGCGAACCAGGATCTGTTAGCGACTTCGCCCCGGACTCCAAACCTTATCACTGTCGGCGGTAACCATCCAAAGATCGACTCCATCGAGCGTACCGTTCAATATCCGAAGAAGATGTTTCAAAATTGGTTTCCACCATCGAAACCAGAGGAAGATCCAGGGGCCTTACGGCTGCAGGCCGTTCAGACGGCAACCGATTACCTCGACGACAATGGGCTCAAAGGTGTGTATGTCGATGTGAGAGAATACAATCCTCGAGAGCAATGGAGCCGGTTGCAAAACAATCAACGGATATCCTCGTTTTGGAAATACACGGGCGGATCGCTATATCACTTTGGTTATTGCGTGCTTCCTGGGCGAGCTTTTGGAACGGATTCGTATAACGGGTTCACCAACACGCTTTCCATTAACTCGACTTCGTCTGCCAATTCGATTCTGCAAGCGGGATACGTTAAAAAGCTATTTAACCAGCGTTATCCGGGATCCTATATTGCAGCAAACTGGTTGCCGATCTTGCCTCTCATTCGAGACACTGCGATAGCCAGCGACGTTCTTACCTATGCTCGACTCAAGCAAAATTGGCCGCTTGAAAGAGATCTAATTCCTCAGGTTTATGCCCAACTGGGTGGGGATACAGTCGCACAGGCCACTTCGTTTATTCCTGGCGTTGCATATTTTCCATTTTATTTTAGACCTGCCCTAACAGCCGCTGGTAGTGCGGCCGGAAGTCTAACAGGAACCGCCGTAGCAAAACAGCGTGAGAAGCATCTTCGATAGATTCCGTAGCAAGAAAGCTGCCGAAGGGATGTCGTTGCTTGCCGTTCGATTAGCATAATTAGGCGATCGGCAGATTTAACCCTACCTAGCACGACGCACAAGCTAGTGATTCCAGCTTCCAATTCACTAGCTCG
>JANLUJ010000863.1:0-18156 GCA_031363425.1 Pirellula sp. | reverse complement strand
TACCGTCGGTGGGGCGACGGATAATGATCAGTCGACCAAGGATGATCTCAAGAACAGTGATGCAGCCACCGCCGACGGTGGACTTGGTCTGGCGGCCGCCTTCTCTCGCAACAAGTCCAGCCAAATAACCGGTGTAACCATCCAGGGCAAAGCATCTTTGACCGCCGCCGGAGCCATCAATGTCAAATCGGACGAATCCACATTCAAGACGACCACTGCGGACGGGAGCGCCACCAATACGGCAGGCACGACCGGCAACGGTATTGGGGTCGCAATCGCAATCGATCGAGGAGATGCCATCAATCGAGTAACTATCTCTGGCACGCCGACCCTTGCCACGCCACAGTTCAATGTCGCAGCCGTTTCGGCTTCCGGTGAAAATCACACAACGACTGCAACTTCTGGGGCCGGCGCATCAATCGTTGGTTTTGCCGGCGGATTTGCGTCTTCCAATCTCGCTTCAACTACGGAAGCAATCATCGCCGACAACACAGGTTTGATCGCTGGAGCTGCCACCATTTCCTTAGTCGCTGACAGCAAGCCAACCGTCAATACCGAAGCCAAGCCGGCTGGCACCACCAATATCGCCGCTAAGAAAGGAGTAGGTGCATCGATTGCTCGTACAAAGTTGGCTAATACTACCCGAGCCAATGTTGGAAATGCAGCGACTATCACCAACGCAAAAGGGCTGAACGCTAACGCAAACGCCATCGACAATGTCAACACCAATGCTGTTACCGGTGGAACAGGCGGGATAGCCATAACCCCTGGCGTTGCGACAGCTGTGATCGATTCGTCTGTTACGGCTACCTTCGGTCAAGGCGCCAACACCACCATCAGTGGAGCAGTTGGTTTCAACGCAAGCCATGGGGGCGTTATCTCTACGACGGTAGCAGGTGACGTGTTAGCGGAAAAGGCTGCAATCGGCGGTTCCTTTGCATTGAACGATGTAGATGTCGATGCAACTGCTTCCATCGAGCGATCACTCACCGCCACCGGCGACGTTACCGTGAAATCCCAAGCTAGTGGCAGCGTGAAAGCCGAATCAAAAGCGAGCACCAAAGGAACTGGCGAGTCGTCTAAGACCTCCGACCAACAAACCGCGGAACAACAAGCTGCGATCGGATCCGACAAACAAGCACCATCTGCAGATGCCAAAGGCAAGGTGAGCGCTAGCGCAGCAGCTTCTATTAACTTGGTGGACGCGCATGCGAAAGCCTTCTTCGCTGATGCAAAGTCCGTGGCTACCACCGGGAAATTAGCCCTTGTTGCATCCAACTCGGTCGACGTGACGGCCAAGGCCGATGCAATCGCTGTCGGCAACGGAACTACGTCTGGTGGAACAACCACAGGCGGTACCGACTTTGGAGTCGGAGTCGCCGTTGCGATCAATCGCGCTGGCGTAACCGCTGAAACCAAAGTCGGAACAGGAGCCAACGTTAACGCAAGTGGTGGTTTACTGCTCGATTCCAACAGCACTGTCGGTGAAGACGGAAGCCGGCTCTTCTCTGCCGAGTCGGCCTCCGGTGCCGGCGCAAGAAAAACCGGCTTTGCTGGCAGTTTCGCTTTGAACAAAGTAGTGAACACGAGTTCGTCCACTATTGCCGAAGGTTCTACCATCAATGTTGGAGCCAACGATTTATCGGTGCTCGCCAACAATACTGCCACCAATTCTGCCAATGCAACACCGAGTCCCGATAATCCGGCCACCGGAGGAAAACGAGGGATTGGAACTTCCTTTGCATTGAACATTGCCGACAACTCCACGCTCTCCGAAGTCTCTGCCAATTCAATCCTCAACGCGACTCCTGTCGCTGGATCTACACAGCGATCGAACGTAACCGCCGTATCTGCTCAGACTGCAACCACGGTAGCCAAGGCGGGGGCCGGTTCCGAAGCAACACCCGGTGCAAAGTCTCTTACGCCCGTCTTTGCCATTCAAGCAGTTACCAACACGACCAACGCTTCGCTAAAAACCACTTCCGCCAGTATTCGTGGCAATCTTCAAGTGCTTGCCAATTTGACGGCAATCAATACGATCAATGCCGAAGGCTCTTCAATCGCCGATGAAACGGCTCGCGGCCTGACGTTGGCTCTCGACATCGGCGACAACCAAACCAACGCAATGGCGGGAGGACAGATTGTCACTGGGAACGCCATGACGGTTAGCTCTAAGGCTGACGTGACTCAATCAATTCTTTCTAAGGCCAGCGCGAAAGGCGGGGATACGACCCCGATAGCAGGTGGCGCGGATAAAGAAACGGCAGATGCCAAGAGTGCTGCGTTGGCCGCTGGCGCCAAAGACAACGGCGAAGAGACCCCGGAATTGAAGACACCGTCAGGTCCTATTGCCTTCGCAGCCGCCATCGCAATTGGTTTATCACGAACCAACACGACAGCGACTCTCGCCGAGGGAAGCAACATTGACGTTGGAGGCAAACTAACCATCAGCACAACAGCTGACGTGGATTCGTCCGTCAAAGCCGATGCCACGGCCCTAACGGTTTCAGCCACTCAAGAAGAACAAGCAGGCACTCCTCCCCAAGATCCACCGGCCAACGATGCTTCCGGTCGTGGAGTCGGCGTCGCGATTGCTGTGAACGTCAATCGAGTCAATACGCTTTCGAATATCGGCGTGGGCGCTCAAGTCCAATCCGAAGGGCTGGCAGTCACCTCCGGAAACAACCTTCGCGATCGCCACACTTTCCATACGGAAGCTGCCTCGGGTGCGGGTGGGGGCGAAGTCGGAACGGCAGGCTCCTTTGCGATCAATGTGGTTCGCAACACGAGCGATGCTAGAATCCATGCATCCAACATCGATGCCGGCCAAAGCCAAGTCGAGGTGCTGGCGAGCAACAAAGCCAACTCGACCAACGTCTCGAAACCAAGCTCCAATGTTACTGGATCGAAACGGGGACGCGGAGCTTCCTTTGCCGTGAACGTAACCCGGAACACCACCAATGCCGAGATCGAAGATAACGTTTTCCTCCGCAAGAATGGAACGATTTCCGATGCAGGTGCAACCAACGTCTCGGTCAAAGCGACATCCAATCATAATTCGAGTACGGAAGCCTTGGGGGGTGCAGGATCCGAGGACGAACTAGGCGAATCCGCCGCAACCGGGGTGTTTGGGCTGACTCTCTCCGTGAACACGACAACGGCTCGCGCCTCTGGCTCTGAAACAGCTAACAGTCATGCGTCGGGCAACATTACCGTCGAAGCGAATCATAGCGGCACAACCACTACCAAAAGCGAGGGGGCAAGCCGTGCCGAAGATACCAATGTCGGCATCGTTCTAGGATTGGGGTTCTCAAGAGACAACATAACAGCCGAACTTGATAAAGGTTGGATTGTGGATGGAAGCGCTACCATAGTGTCAACCAATGATGCCACTAGCTCTTCCAACTCAAAGGCAAGTGCTCGCGGTGGAGAAGCGGACAAAGAATCTGAGAAAGCTGGGAAACTTGGCGATGTCGAAG
This sequence comes from Pirellula sp., assembly GCA_031363425.1. Lineage (GTDB taxonomy): Bacteria > Planctomycetota > Planctomycetia > Pirellulales > Pirellulaceae > JBKCUI01. The sequence continues at coordinate 14,677 of JANLUJ010000863.1, read as the reverse complement.
TCAAAACGTCCGAGTCAAAGAATGTCCTCGAGGACGCGGATGGACAAGCGATCGATGAAGAAACGCCCAAGCCTAAAACACCAGACGCTTCGCTCGGTTTCGCTGGCGCGCTGGCTGTTAACGTTGCGACGGTCAACTCGACCGCACGAATCGGTAGCAAAGCCCGCTTGGTTGCGGCCGGCTCGGTCAACCTAGGTTCCGCTGGAAAAGCGAGCGTGACGAGCACCGCCGATGCAAGCGCTGTCGTTATTCCGGCCAATGAATCCAATGACGTACAGAACTCAACCGGCAATACAGGAAACACGCCGCCCCCCAAGCCGGATCCGTCGCAAACAGGGGTCGGCGTTGCAATCGATATCAATGTTGCCAATGTGCGAACCGAAGCAACGGTATCCGGCAACGCCAAAGTGACAGCTGCATCGCTTTCGTTGGATGCTGGCACAGCCGCAGACGGCACAAAGGACCAAGTCTTCAATAGCAAAGCCGTGTCCGGAACCGGTGTAGATAAAGTCGGCTTCGCTGGATCACTTGCAATCAATTTCGTAACCAATGACTCCACAGCCAACGTTGGTTCGAATGCCGAGATCAATCTCTTAGGTTCAACAGACCCCGATTTGGCGGTTACCAGTAAAGATCTTTCCGTCAAGTCGCGGAATGAAACCTCGAGTACTGTCGATTCAGTTGCCTCGGTTGCTGGTAGTCCCAAGACTGGAATTGGGCCATCCATTGCTACGAACGTCTCCCGAAATTCAAGCAAGGCATCGGTGGCCGACAGCGTTGTGTTTCTCTCTAGTGTGGATGACTATACGGTCGATGCGGTAGGCAACTATGTAATGAATACGAAGGCATCGTCTGGGGCCACTGCGAAAGCCACATTGAATGGCGAAGGTGGTTTAGCAATTAGCCCAGCTTTGGCGGTCGCATCGCACAAGAACTCGACCACAGCCATTGGCAGCGAAGGAAGTCTTTTTCAATCGCTTGGCGTATTAGGCAAACTCAATGTACGAGCCACGCATGTTAGCAATACGGATGGCAAAGCAGAGGCACTTGTTAATGCGACAGGCAAAGCAGCAATCGGCACACCGATTGTTGTGAACGTACTGCGCGATGAGGTGGCGGCAAGCACCAACGGAGACTTCACTGTAGGCGGATCCGCTGACGTGAGAGCCACTTCCGACATTCAAGTAGACGGCGACGCGACCGCTTCGGCCGGCGGTGCCCGAACTGGAACTGGTGGTGCGGCAACCCTCAAGCAACGATCTCAAGACTACGTCCAAGGCTTCCGACGCGATGAAGGGGAAAAAGTTGTCAAAATCGGCGATAGGCTCGACGCCAGATTGACCGAAGCTGGCGACAAGATCGACCAATTGGCAGCGGCAAAAATGGAAACAACAGGCGTTGCGGCCTCCGGTGTTGCTAATGTTGTCCTGAGCGATACAACGGCCGAAGTCAAAGGAACCATCCTTGCTACGGGTACAGTCAATGTGATTGCCGAAGGAGACCGTGATGTTACGGCAAACGCTTCGAGCTTGGCCGTTAGCCCGACCTTTCAAAGTGCAATTGGTGGTGCTCTTTCAATTAATATCGCAGAACAAACTTTCACTGCACGCGCGTTTACCGACAACGCACTGGCAGGGGAGAGTATCGCAGTTCGGGCTGGCAATTTGACCGGCAACACCCACTTGGTCAAAGCGCGAGCGTTGGCCGGGGGCGGTGCGAAAGAAGACGGTAAAGCAGGATCCATCGGCGTCAACATGGTAGACGACAACATCGAAGCCAGCATTGGACAAAGCCCTATCGAGAATGGAATCCTGACGATGAACGCTCAAGCTGCCAAGGGGATCTCGATTCGCGCGCAAAGCGATCTTGAAATCCAGAACATTGCGGGCGCAGCCGGAATCGGAATTCAAGGTGATGGTGTCGGCGGTGCAATCGCTCTCAACAGGATCCAGAATAAAACCAACGCACTAACCGGTCCGTCGACTACTCTCACCACCGGCGGCACACTTGCCATTGAAGCCCTAAGTAACATCGAACCAACCAAGGGGGATATTACCGGAAACCCAATTGCTTTGGCTGCTGGCGGAGCCTTTGGTGGCGATCAAGCACATGCGGGTGCAGTAGCGATCAATACATTTGATGAAAATACCAAGGCGGAGCTTGGCGATGCCAACGCGGTAACGACCGTCCAGGTTCAAGGCCCCCGTGGATTACCGTCACCTGGCAATGTCCACATTGAAGCCCAAAGCTCGACTGAATTGCGGACCGGCGCGGGTGCGATTGCACTTGGGCTAAAACTCGGGCAGAGCGCTGGAGTGGCCGCAAACATCATCAATAAAGAGATCGATTCCCGAATTGGCGTAGGTACGACAATCAACGCCCAAGGCAAAGTTGACGTCCTCTCGACATCCGTTGAAGATACCTTTTCGATAGCCGCGGCACCGGGCCTCGGTGGAACCGTTGATAAGCCCGCGGTTGGCGGAGCCATTCAGCTCACTTCACAAGTCGTCAAGGTGCGATCAATCGTCGATGAGAACTCCGCCGTTTCCTCACGCGATGATATGCGAGTCGAATCGAACCACAACGTCCAGGCCGATGTCATTACTGGCGCGCTTTCGGGTGGTACAAACAACACATTCGCAGGTTCTCTGACAATTGTGTCGCTGCTAGATCGGTCGGAAGCGTTTGTCGGTGCTGGTGCAACAGTAACCGTTTCTGGTGTGAAGGGACTAACTGTTACGGCCACTAGCAGTGAAAACGTTTTGCCCATTGCGATCAGCGGCACGGCCGCTGGGGACAACGCGCGAGCTGGATCCGCCACTCTGACAGTCATCAACGAAACGACTCTCGCTCATATCGACGATAGCGCAGCGGTCAACGCTCGCAACACGCTCTCGCCAGGAACTACTCAGCCTGGCATCCTAGTCCATGCTGAAGACAACACGATACTCAATAGTGGTGCAGGTGTGGCTTCGGTCGGCGGTAAGCAAGGAATCGGGGGTTCGGTCGATGCCGTCAAAATCGAAAAGCATACGCGAGCCTTTGTCGCGGATGGATCGCATTTGGACGCGGATAGCAACATCCAAGTCACTGCCAATTCGAGCGAAGACGTGCTGTCAGTTGCTGCCTCCATCGGTGGTTCGGCAGGAACTACCGTAATGGGCGCACTGGCGGGCTACGGTGTCGACGTAACGACGCAAGCGATCCTCGGCGACAACCCGCTGGATACACTCGCTCCGCTTGCACCTGCAGTCGTCCACGCAGCAGGGAGCGTCGTTGTTACCGCCGATGACAAAAATGAAATGGACTTTATTGATGGCGGTGCTGGGTTGTCGACTGGAGGAGCTGCCGTCGGTGGAGCAGCCGCCGTGACGGTCGTTCGTAAAACAACCGAGGCAATCATCGCTCCAACGACGCAGATCGCGGCCGATGCGCTCACAAGCATTGCGCCGACTACCGTCAACAATGGCAAATTCAATATCACCGTTTCGAACGCCGCATTCAACAGTAACCGCGTTCAACCACCGACGCTGTCGGGAGACTCTGATGGTGATGGTCTCAATGACTTAACGGATTCCAGTTTACTTCATCCACGCGTCGTCATACCTCAAACAGAGGACCGCCGCGGTGTCATTGTTGCGGCAACCAATCGCGATGATGTTGCGGCCTTTGTTGTCGGTGGAAGCTTCAGCAGCACAGGCGCGTTTGCGATTTCAACTCCAGCAGCCCTTTTACGTGTCGAGACAACGGCTCGCATCGGTGATAACGCTCAAGTCAATTTGAACAATCAGAACATTGCCGGTAACAATCAAGCAGTATTGGTTGCGGCGGCCAGCGACTATTCTCACCTCGGGCTCTCAGGTGCTCTAGCCGCAACGGCTGGAGTTGGAGTTGCACCTGCAGGCAACATAGAGTCGACAAAATTGAACACTACGGCTTCGATCGGCGACAACGCTGCGGTGTCGGCCAAGCAAGATATTGCAGTTCAGGCGACCGCAACGGAGGATTCATTGCTATTGACCGCCTCGGGCTCGATATCCGCAAGTGGAGGGGGCAACGGATCGGTGGCTGTCTTTGCACTCGACAACAAGACATATGCCTTTATCGGTGCCGGGGCAGATGTGGAAGCGGGCGGCAATGTAGTTGTAACAGCCTCGGATGATACCGATTTGGATACCATAACTGGCGCGGCAGCTTTCGGATCGGCTGCGGGATTCAGTCTTTCCTTGGGTGTCAACGTGATTCACAAAGACACACAAGCCTTCATCGCAAATGCAGCAAATGTAGACGCAAAAGCAAACTCGACCAATGTGCTTGTACTCAACGATGTAGGTAGCAGTTCACTTACAACGACCACCACCCGTGGGGTAATCGTTCAAGCCTCGTCGACAGAGAGTTTGCTTGATATCGCCGCTGCAGGTGCGGGGAGTGCTGGATTTGCCGGTGCGGGCAGTGTCAACGTTAACGTAATCGACTCGGACACGTCGGCACACATCGGTGATTCGGCACGAGTGAATACGAACACAATTCAAGAAAACGCGTTGCAATCAGTGAGTGTCATCGCTGGCAACGAGGTAAAAGCGCGTTCGATTGTTGGCGGGCTTGCAATTGCGTCCGCAGGCGCATTTGCCGGAGCTGTAGATATTGGCGTAGTGCGCAACGATACGACAACTTTCATCGGTAGCAATGCGACGGTTCAGGCAATGAATGACATCGTAGTAAACTCGCTGGCTAAAGAAGAGGTAAACAGTCTAGGAGTCAGTGGTGGATTGGCAATTGGGACCTCCTTTGCAGCATCCGTTGCGGTCTGGGCGTTGGGCACTAAGTTTGATGCCACTTATTCCGACGACACTACCACAACCAACAGTCTGAGTCACAGCGGCTCGACCATAGATCAACAGGCTGCAGGCAATGCAGCAGGTGTAAGCACGGTCCTGAGACAAGGGCTGAATGCGTACAGCGGGGTAAACAGTGCACCGCCATCGGTCGCGACCCCCAACTCGCAAATCGCTGATATTCTTCGAGCCGGAAAGACATCCCTTGGCCAGGATTCTTTGACAGGTACACAAATCACAACCGACTTGTTCAACAGCGGCGACGCCACCGGTACCGTCGCTGAAATTCGCGAAGGTGCGATACTTGCCGCCGGCGACGATATCAGTGTCAATGCCAAGACCGATGTTGACTTGAACAGTTTTGCGGGATCGGTCGCTGCTGCAGCGGTAGCGGCAGTGGGCGCAGCCATATCTGTCGAACGAGTTCATTTCAAGACCGATGCGTTGTTTGCAGGCGTCGTTGAAAATGGCGACAGCGTCAACATTCAATCGACCTTCAATAACGATGCGATCGGCAAGAGCTTCTCCGGCAATGGTGCATTAGGCGGTGCGCTGGGTGCCGCGTTTACATCGATTCGCGACGACAGTTCGACGACTGCCCGATTGGACGGATCCAGTGCTAGCCTGGCTCAAATTCAACAAGCGAGAGCGGTGACGTTAAACGCAACTAGCAATACCGATCTCGACGGCCGTGCAGGACAAGGCGCCCTGGCTTTGGGAGGCGCCGCGGGTGTTACCGTCGCTAAAGTAGTCGCGAATGGTACAACACAGGCATTGGTTGGAGATGGCGTTAAGGTAGGTGGCCAGTCAGGTAAGACGGTAGGCAGTATTGCGGTTGATGCGAATGAAATCATCAACGCGACCGCCAACGCGAAGGCTTTGTCGGCTGGGATATTGGGAGCCGCAAACCTCAATTTTGCGACCGCTGAGATAACACCGACAGTAGATGCGACGCTGGGAAATCGAGTCTCGACAGTCGGTTCAAACATTACTGTCAACGGTAACGTTGACGTGAATGCGCGTTCTACCAATCAAGCGTCCGCAGACATGCTTGGGGCACTCTTGGCTGGCGGAGCTGCTTTGGGATTCGGTCGCGCCAAGGCCTCGATTCTGCCTGAGATTGAAGCTGCAATTGGCCGCAACACCATCGTTGATGCCGGTGGCAATGTCGGAGTGCTAGCCCAGCACAACAAATCAACGACCTCTACCCTTCCTTTCGGTTTAACAATCACAAACGAATTTGGCGCGTCAGCCAACGCCGAAGCCGGTGCTGCCGCCGCCATCGCGGGAAATACGGCACGAGCATTGACGGAAACGAGTGCAATCGTAGATGCGACCGTCTATGACGGCGCTTCGATTACGGCCGACGGCGCAGTAACCGTTCAAACGAACTCCACCAACAAAGCGACTTCGGTAGGTGGTTCGATTACGTTAGGACTGGCTGGTGCCGGCGGTGTCGAAACCTCTGCCGATGTTGCTGGAATCACTCAAGCAGTTATCAGACCAGGCTCCACGGTCACTGCAACAAGTTTGGATGTCAGATCTCTCGGAAAGGACCGCGCAATCTCCGAAGGCAGGGCCGCGACCGGAGGTATCCTTCTCTCAGGCAATGCAACAACATCGAATGCCACGATCAAGCAGGGATCAAGTGGTGTGCGAGGGAATCAAACAATTCAACCAAACAGCTCCGTGTTGGTCACCGGAGCGAATATCAATGTAACCGGGACTGTCCGAATCATCGCGGACCATGAAGCGGATGCAGATGCATTCGCAAAAGGAACATCCATTGGTGGAATACTTGCCGCCGGTAAATCGGAAGCAAACGTTGCCGTTACCCCTGGCGTGAGAGCCGATGTCGATAGTTCGACCATCGTTGCAGGCGGTCTAGTCGATATCGGTGCAAACTTTGGCGACGGCAGTGCTCCATCGGTAACAGCTCGCAACATCACGGAAGCGAATGCTCTCGCTGCCGATGAGGTCTCAACGGCCTACGCGAAGGGTTCAGGCGGTGCGTTGATTGGACTTGTCGGCTCGAGTGCATCAAGCATCTACAAGCCATTAGCTCAAACAGAAGTTGGTTCTGCTGTATCCATTGCTGGACTCAACGTGACGATTAGCTCCGAAGCCGATAGCGGGACTGCGGCCATAGCGAGAAACGTAGCGGCCGGTTTCGTTGCACGTGGCAAGGCAGACACAAATGTTGACATGAAAAATACCGTGAGCGCCAAAGTGGTGGGAGGGGCTGAATTCTCGGAATCACACATCAACGCCGCAAACAATTTCACTCTGCGCGTAGACTCGTCACAAAAGGGGGATGCTTTCTCGCATTCTCGCGCGATTGCAGGGGTCTCTATTGGCGATGCCAACTCGACGATCAAAGGAGATTATGACCTTAGTGCTTCAGTTGGACAGCATGTCGATGTTGCTGCTGGCGGAATCATTCATATTGAAAGCGAAATCGATGATGCAAAATTTGGCTCACAACAAACCAATGATCCTCAAGACCCTACGGAACGATTCGGCGCAAACGCACAGGCCGATACCGGTGGTATCGTCGCTGATTCCCAAGCAAAGTCGACAACCATGCTTGGAACTGCTGTGACGCCGGCCCAATCACTTGTCTCGGTTGGGGGTTTCTCAAAATTGCAGGCTCCAACGGTCGAACTGATTTCAGACATCACCGATATCGATGTGAAGTCCGATGCAAACGCTAGGGCAAAAGGCTTTGGCGTCATCGTTAAGTCCGACGCAACCGGCGAGTTGCATAGCGACTCCAATGTCAAGTTATTCCAAGACTCCACGATTGACGCTACGACAACAACTATCGAATCGACCCATGGCTCCGGATCCAATCTAAGAATGTTCGTCGAATCAACGTCGGACAAAGATGGGCTCTTCGGCGACCCGGCAGCCAAAGTAAGAATCGTTCAAGACTCCCTGTCGAAAATTCAAGCATTCGACGGATCGGACATTCGAACGAGGAATTTGACTGTTCGCGCAGACACAAATGTGAGCCAGTTCGAGGCAAAAACCCTTGAAAATGGATTGGTTCGTTCGGGGAACGGTAGCGTTGTCTCCTCCTTCGATCGCGACCGCAATATCGTGTGGAATGCCGATGTATACCTTAAGGGTGCTCCTTCGCCCAAGCTCATCGTGGAGGCTAACGGAGCATCGGGAGCTACGGTAACCGAAGCAATTGGCGTAACGATTGTCGACACTGATGCCAACCCGAGCAATCCATTCGACACAGGAACCATCGGTAACGTCGCAGCCCCAACCATCGTTGTCAATCCGATCAACAACGCGAGTGCATTTGGGAACGTTCTCTTTGAGATACCGTTGATCAATGCGGGCGAGGATGCTTCCATGACTGGTACCACTGGTAGCTTTACCGTCGATCGCGCCTTTGATGACGTGCTCATTCAAAACAACTCAAACAAACCATTGCAAATAGGAAATGTCAACGTCATCAATCTTGGCACTCCAACGATTGTGATTGATGTGCCAATCAGCAACACACTCGGTTTCGATGTGTTTCAAGACTACGGTGACACCAACCTGACTATCAAAAACACGTCGAAGAGTGGGACTCCGTCGATCACTCTAAGCGGTGTTATCAACAACCCTGTCGGCGAAACAACGATCGAATCGGCGGGCGATCTTGTTCGTTCTACGGCTGGTACGGTCAAGATCGTCACCAACGTAGCCGACCTAAAAGCAAAATCCGGAAATGTAGGCAGCGCCGCTTCACGATTGCCTGTCGAACTTATTGTTAGTGAAGGTCGGCAAGAGGACTTGAACGTTTTCGCCAGCGGTTCAGTAGCTCTGGATCTAACGGCTCGCATTCGTCAACCATCGACAGGTACACCCGTTGCTATCGACGCATCGAACATTGTCGCAACAAACTCATCTGCCAACGTTCTCTTGCACTCGAGCGTGCAAGAGATTGAAAAACCGTCGATACTGCCGCTGCTGAAAGTCAACGAAATCAAACAGAACGATATCACGTTTGTCGAAGCTCGTTTCGAAACCGTCGAAGAATTTCCGATTGTCGATCTCGGTGTGCTAGGCACCAGTACTACTCCAACGCCACTAGCCAGCAATTGGAACTTTGACTTGGTCAAAGGCTCGAGCATAGCGGTCAACTTAGCAGAGATTAACGGACCCACTATGGGAATCACCTCGGGCACCGATGTCGGCGGAGGAGCGATTGATGTTGCGACCAATGGCGACGTAACGCTTTCAGAGACTACAGGACCCATGAGAATTGGGGCCGTCACCACAACGCGCGGCAATGTTACGCTCATTTCGAACGATTCGATTGTTGTGTCTCCAACTGACGTCGCTGCCGATGTTGTGGGAACCGTTGTGAACTTGAATGCAGCCACCGCTATCGGCTCAACTACTGCACCGGTCGATGTAGACTCAACTTCGCGTTTGAATGCAACTGCAGCAGGCAACATCTTCATTGTCGAAACAGCTGGCAATATGAACTTAGGCGCAGTGACCAGCAGCGGTGGTAACGTGACCCTCACCGCCACCGCGGGCTCGATCCTCGATGCCGCTTCCGATCCTGAAGCGGACGTTGTTGGCAACAGCATTACACTCATCGCGAACAATGCGACCAACAATCCAGCTCCCACCATTGGCACAACGACTGACGCACTCGAACTGAATTCAGCTGTTGCGGGAGCGGGCACGGTCCGAGCCACTTCCCGAGGAAGTCTGTTCGTGTCGGAAACGTCTGGAAGCATGACACTTGCTGAAGCTCGCAGCACCTCTGGCAATATTCGCATCGACGTGCCAGACACTTCAGCTGTTGGCAGCGATTTGATTCTTACCGCGGCACAAGTCATAGCACCAGCGGGCACGGTGCAACTCAACGCGGGAGACAATTTCAGTTCTAGCGCAGGAACTCTTGTTCAAGGCACCTCCGTCGGTGTTGCTGCAGACTCTGATAACGCAGACCCGGGCGTAGGTAGCACCATCAACGCGGCCGGTACATTTATTGGTCGACCGATCACGTTTTCGACGGGTACCGATGCTGATACGGTTTCTCTTTCGCAAACAACTCTTCAAGGCCCAACAACCGTCATTGCTAGTAACGGATCGGACATCATCAATGTCGATCGCATCGCACCGCTGACATCATCGATCGGCGGCGTCCGCGACCGACTGACCTTGAATATCGGTTCGGGGGCAAATCAAGTGATCGCTACTTCGACGCCGACAGGCAACTACTTTGCAGACATCGTCGGTGGAGTCCGTGGCAGCGGCAACACTCTAACGGTAAACGGAACTGCTGGGAACGATGCGATGGTTCTTAATCCGAGTCAGTTCACTGTATCCCACACTGGAAGTCCAGCGACCGCTGAACTTTTCGTTATGGGTACAATGATCGATCAAGTGTCCGTTCTGGGGGGGGATGGGAACGACAGCCTCGGTGTCGACTTGGCCTCTGGAAATCTGAACTTCATAAACGGCGTCAATTATGTCGGCGGCAGCGGAGCCGACTCGATCTTGGTTTCTGGTTCGAACTCCGCAGACACCTTTGAAGTCGATGCAACGAGTGCGACATCCGGAACGATTCGGACCCAAGTCGCGGGCGGACCATTCTCCGCTCCGACTACACTCTCAGGCGTCGAACAAGTTGCCGTCAACGGCTTGGCACCAACGACCAATCCTGGTGATACGCTTCGAATCTTGGATTCATTTGTTGGTCTCCCAGTTGTGCCCAACGGAAGTTTTGTTACTCCGTTGCCAGTGACTTATGCAAACATCGAGCAGCTCGTTCTTGGCTCCTTGCCAGTCGCGGTCAATGATCAAGTGACTACGACGGAAGACACAGCCGTATCCTTCAATCCGTTTGCAAACGATTCGGGGCTGACGGATCTTCCATTGACCGTAGTCTTGGTGCAGTCGGCCAATGGCAACGTGGTTTACCGGGACAATGGCACACCGACTCTTCTCACGGATGATACATTCCTTTTCACTCCAGTTGCAAACTTCTCGGGTACGACGCAGTTTCAATACACGGTTCGCGATGCCAACAACGACCAATCGACAGCGACGGTTTCGGTCGTTGTCAATCCGGTAACGGACGCCCCAATTGTGAGTGCCGCGAATGTATCTGGCGCAGAAGGCACACCCATTCAACTGGTGGTGTCAGCGAGTCTCGCAGACACCGATGGTTCCGAGACTCTCGATGTCCTGCTACACAATGTGCCGATCATCGCATCGTTTGTGAATGCTTCGAACATTGCTATCGGTACTAATTTGGGTGGCGGAAATTGGCGAATAAACGCCAGCGACTTGAGCAAGTTATTCATCATCGTTAAAGACAATGGCAGTTTCAACCTTGCACTAGAGGCGATTGCAACCGAGTCTTTATCGAGAATACCAGTCACGAGGTCTGCCAGTTTCACGGTTACCGTTCAGAACGTGGCTCCCCAGGCCACGATCATGACAGCGCCGGACAAAGGAACCCCCGGTCAACCAGTCGCTATTCAAATGGCGGCCACCGACAAGTCCAGTATCGACCAGTCGAGTGGTTTTAAGTATCGAGTCAATTGGGGTGACGGGTCGGAACCTGAAATCGTTGAGGGAATCGTAACGCCAACTCTCAATCATGTGTATGCAAATAGTGGCAACTATACGATCACGGTAGCTGCGACGGACAAGGACGGTGCTGAGGGTGCAGCAGCCACGCATCAAATTCGGATCTCGCGAACGGGTCTAGTTCCGGATCCATTGAATCCTGGCCGCACCATGTTGGTCGTTGAAGGCACTAGCCAGAACGACTTGATTGAAATCGAAACACGCGAGGTTGGCAGAAATGAGGTCTTGGATATCTACCGAGATGGCATACGGACCGAAACGTTCGTGATGCCGGATAGCCGAATTGTGATCTACGGTCAAGCTGGCGACGACACCATACGCGTCGACGAGGACGTGGAAGTAGATACCTGGCTCTTTGGGGGTTTTGGTAGCGACACACTAATCGGTGGCTCGGGAAACAGTATCCTTGTTGGTGGTGCTGGCGACGATTCACTAAGAGGTCGTTCCGGCGAGGATATCCTGATTGGGGGACGTGACCGTGACCTTCTGTTTGGCGGAGACAATGACAATATTCTCATCGCTGGTTATAGCGAATTGGAGAACAACGAAGCCATGCTCTTGGACATACAGCGAGAATGGACCGATAAAGGTTCCATGAAATCGCACATCGAGCATTTGCGAGGTGACACGGCCGGAGGACTCAACGGAAGCACGCTTTTGCGTTCTGAGACAAATCCCAGAAATACTTTTGACGACGCTGCAGTCGACCAACTGTTCAACGACAAGAATCACGATTGGATCTTTATCAATTCTAACGGAGGGGTGCTAGATAGTTTTGGTCAAGCGAAATATCAGGAAGAACTTGATCCTGCAGCGGTGGCCCAGGCATTCGCATTGACTTCTGCGACAGCAGAGGGAAATGCGGACGCACCGAGCGACGAAACCCAAGAAGGCTTGGCAAGTGAGCCACGAATCTATTCGGAGAAGTTTGTGTTCGACACCAACGGGGACGGAACCATTTCACCACTCGACGTTTTGACTACCATCAACCGTCTCAATCAACACGGTGGCGGACTGAACCTTGGCGAAGAGGGTGACGGAAATCAATCCAATGATTTCCTAGATGCGAACGTTGACGGTTTCATTAGTCCCCTCGACGTTTTGACAATCGTCAATTACCTCAATCGAAGAACGCAAAATGGCGAGGGAGAATCAACTATGTCGACAGCCGGTACGCTGCAAGGCATTGAAGAGGAACTATTCCGAACCAAAAAACGCCTTGGAAGGTAATACGTCAAAGCCGTTACCTGCAGTAGTCAGGACTTGATCGACCCCTTAGGCGATCGGCTGTTTGCAAGTACAGTATTTGTAAATTTGAGCCTGAGGCGCTAGCCGATCTTTTGGGCATTGATCGGCTAGCGTCGCAGGCTGGGGTAGATTGGCATTGTTGCAATTTCCTGCTTGCGCAACTTTTCATCCTGAAGGGATAGCAGACAGTAGCCGGTGGTTGAGCGGAGCGACACCACCCGAAGAATATTCGTGAAGTGCGTTCCGATCCTGAAGGGATCGAAGAATCTGTGACCCCTCCAGGGTCAATCGCGTGTCCTTTCGTTCCCCGGGGGTGCGCCGCTTCGCGACGACCCCCGGCTACTGTCTGCAATCCCTATCGGGATAGAAGTGTCGAATTATCGAGTGAAATTAATACGCAAAAAGTCATGTCAACCCCGAACTTTTAACACCCCTGCCGCAGGCTCAACTGGTAGGTTTCAGCGTGATCGATCCCTTAAGGCAATGATTCGGAAACAGAACCCGAATCCACGATTTCGGGCTTAAACGAATCTGGGTTCAGTTTCGGTTCTGAAGTTTCGATGGCTGCGTAGAGACTGTAAAGCTCGGTCACACGCAGCAATCTAAATTCAGCGATGTTCAAATCGGATTTCGAATCCGCTCCCTCTCGTGCGGACGCTACGCCGCGTTCGTATCTCGCCGTGAAATAATCCGCTTTCTCCTTTTTCAAATCTAAATTCGCCTTCGCTTCTTCTACGTCCAATCGCAAAAATTTCAGTTGAGACTGATACTCGGACCAGTCACTTTTTCCAGTCTCGCATGCGTTCTCGAAATAGGATCTGAGATCCCTTAAGATTTCCGTTTTTTTGGTTTAACAATTGTCGAAGATTTTCTGTGTGTCCCGTATCCCGGTCCCCAATTTGCTCTATTTGCTCGGTTAAACTTGCAATTTCGGCTCGTAAATCCCTATCATAAGCCCTTTGATCTGCACGTTTGTAATCGTCTCTTAGCATTGTCGCGAATTCGCTTGGACGCCTCATTGCTGGCATTGTGCCTGCATTACTAAGTTGGATGCTTGTGGCATCTCGAGCAGACTCATCGCTCTTCATTGGTTGCACGGTATTCGTCTGCAACCTCGATTGGCTAGTCGGATCAAGATTGGCTTTTACGTCAGTCAACTTATCAAGCCAAGCGGTCGCAACGCTGTTTGCCTCAAGCAGTTCTTCAACGCGGCGGTCAATGATACGATTACGGAGCTTTTGCCGGGATGCAAGATTCTCGTCAACCTTTTCAAGCTTGGCTCGCATTTGTTTCGCTTCGAGCGACTGCAACACTTGCCGGGCGTCAAAGGAGTTGGTGACGAGGATCTTAAGCTTCCGACGGTCCTCATCACTTGGAGGTGATTCGGCGGCCAACGATTTTCCCAATTCGATAGCTCTATTCTCAGCATCGACCACTTTGTTTTGAAGTTCGCGAATCAATCGAGAGGATTCTTCATCGTTTGCAGACTCTTTAGCAACAATTGCCTTCTTGCCTAACATACTATCTTTGCTTGCTGGCGAAGTCGTCGCTGAACCACTCTCGTCCGCATGAGCTGGAGAGCGTTCTGACGGTTCTGACTGTTCAAGTTCTTCCAGTTTCGAGACGGCTTCGGCCAACCAGCTTTGTCTTGACGCATAGACAGTTACCTTCATCATTCCTAACGCAGCGGATCTTTGGCGTTGTGAACGAATTCTAAGTTGTTTGTATTTGGGTAGTGATTGACACCAATCTTTGAATCTGTCGTAGGCAGGGCTATTCAGTCTTATGCTAAGTTCTCTTTCGGCAGACTTGAGCTCTGGATCTGTGGGGGATGTCCAACTTCCTAGAGTGGCAGCAAACGTGTAGAAATGTTCGCCATCTTGTGTCGTAATAAGGTCTCTGTCTGCATAGATAATCGCTGTTGAGTTCTTGCTGAGGTCGATCACATCCCAACATCCTTTTTCACCGCTATAGGC
>JANLUJ010000812.1:0-5434 GCA_031363425.1 Pirellula sp. | reverse complement strand
AAAACGAGTTCAGTATGGACGTTCGCGATGGCGGACTCTTCTGTTTATCAACCTGCGTCGCAATCGCGTCAAGCTCATGTACTGGGATACTGATGGACTCGTAATTTGGATGGCTTGCTGGGCACATGCGCGCCGTAAGATCTTCGAAGCCAAAGATAACGATCGGACTACCTCAGCGCTTCCACTTGCGCTGATTGGGCAACTGTATAACATCGAACGATTGGCAATGGACTGGCCCAACGAGAAGCGAACGGCAATACGTCAAAGCGAATCGCCAGAGCAACTGCTTCCGGACGTATGGAAGGCGAGCCACCCAGAGGCGATTCGTACCTACCGAGAACAAGAGCGACGAGACAAGGCCGAGCTAGCGAGGTTGCGTACCGCTTCTAGGATCTCGCAGTCTTAGGCTCACGGGCGGACTCGAATTGCCTGCCACCGGCGCCAAAAATCCCGATCGATGGCTCTGTACGCTTACATTCAGACGGCGTTCAATTACCGAAGAGCAATAGAGTCTATTCGAATCCTAAATGATCGCTTGTGACCGATCCCACGGTTCCAAGTCTAGGCAGCCAGCTGCAACGGCCACAGTGTTTGGGCGTAGCTACAACGCGACGTAGCCTATGTCCACGTTGCCTGTTGTTGCTGGCCTAGGTCCACAGTGTTTGGTCTACGTTGTGGAAAAGCGAACGATGGCAGGAGCGAGGTATTACCACTTGGGGATGGGACGCTGGCTAACTGATGGTTGACTTTTCCGACGCATCCCTCCTCCAGCAAGCATCCAGCGCGGTAGTCATCGGTGGCTCCGGTTCACCGCTTGGTTCTGTCGTGACTTTCCTGTCTTGCGGCCTCCAACAGTTTCGAGATTTCCTTCTTCTCTTCGTCACCGGGGAAATTGATTCCGTCGTACGTTTTGCACCAGTACGACGGACTGCGGCCTTCTTTGTCTGTTGCAGTGACGTTCGCGCCCGCCTCAAGAAGCAGTTTCACACTCTCGACGTTACAATCGCGAACGGCCCAGTGCAACGGAGTATTGCCCGAGGTATCGGCAACGTTGCCTTTGGCTCCACGTTTGATCATTGCGTGGAGTACTTTAGGACTCTTGGTTGCGCGATGCATCGGTGTGATGTCACCATCTCCGTCGATATAGACTCCCGTCTTGGTGTCGATCTTGGCGTTGGATGAAATCAGCAATAAGGAAAGATCATCGAATCCGCTATAGACCGATGACGACAGTGCCGTATCGCCATAACCGTCATCCAAATCAAGATTTGCCTTTGCCGCTATCAGCATTTTCGCTATTGCAATGCGGCGGCCGTCACGTTCCGCGATCAGTTTCGGATCAATTGCCTCAAGTTTGGCCATGGCAGCATCTCGACCAGCATCCGTGTTTTCAGTCCGCTCATCAGGCTGTGGTTCGCGATGACTGTTTGCTACTGCAAGCAACGGAGTCCATTTGTCAGAGCCAATATCCGAGTACCCGAGTGTCCATTTGTCCTCGAAAAGGTGTTCGTCGTCGATTCCAAGCCGAGTATCGGGGTCAGCGCCCTCCGCAAGAAGACCTTTGAAACGGTCTACGTCCAGCTGAAATGCGGCAATCACCAGTTGCTGGCCTTTGCTGTATTCGGCCTTCACATCGTATTGCGCTGCCGAGCACCCAGCGACGGAGACGCATAAAACAACCGTCAACATGTGTACCCAGCCAAGCATCGGTGACACCATTTTGTGAATTTTCGACAGAATTAGTAATTCTCAGGCGCCCGCGCCTGTAAACGAAGACTTATTGTATCCAGTGAGTAAGGTTGCGGCGAATGTGCGCACAGGAAACAATGACAAGTAGGATGGATCTTCTTTACTGCTACTACCCGACGCATCCATCCTACCGCAAGCAGCCAGCGCCGTAGCCATAGCCGAATTGGTCTACAGCCAACCTGTGGAAGTGGCAGGCGCTGTTGCTGGCTAGACCGATTCAGCAGGCGTACGACGCTTTCACAGTGGATGTGCTAGGAGTGATGATGAGCTCGGAGTGAATCCAGCTAACCAATTTGGTAATCCACTGACAGCGGATTTGGGAATATGCAAGCGGCACAACCTTGTGGAAATCGCAGAAGCCTGTCGGAAGGAATCGGACGCTTGCACAATGGAGCTGACCTCATACCAGTTTCGAGGCATCCCCATTTTTTTTCACCCCACACGGATGAACTATAGCCACCATCTAATCTGGGGAGCTAGCTGGTAGCCAATCTCTGTGGATAGTCGTTGGATCGACGCCGATGACTTCACACAGCTCGCGAACGACTACTTCACGCTCCGACAAATCGTCGGTGTTGAACCGTAGGAAGAACGGGCGATGTTTCCAATCAAATGCGGACGAAGCTTTTCCGTTCAAATAATATAGCATTGCAGCGAAATGGCAGGCGGTCGCTCCATCGCGACTCATAAGACCGAGCACGAGTTCCTTGATAACCGTTGGCGGGTGAAATTCCTCGATTTCATTTAGCGTTTCGGAAAGTCCGTAATAAATAGTTGACTCACGCAATGCTTGAATGATTGAGTCGGTACACAATTGTACTGTTAGGAGTTCAGGAGCATAAGAATGAATTGCCATTCTCGTTTTCGTATCCGCATTCAAGAACGCATCCATGATTGCCGCCCGTGCCTTCGGCGAATCAATCATCGCTAACGCTTCAATATCGCGCCAGTCGCGAGGAGAATGTTGAATGACGATTTTTTCGATACACTCTAGCGAGCGTTCATCGTCCTTTTGGATCAGCGTGAGGTCATATCCCTCTCCCTCTCGCCATTTGTCGTAATTCATTTCCATACTTTGTACAAAGCGTTGGACGATTGACGCCGGAGTTTTGCCACCACTTTCCTCATCACTATGCAATACGTGCCCTGGCGATCGCATCCGGTCTTCGTTCTCGTTCGCCCGATGGAATTCCCGCGTCTGAAGAGCATCGTTTGTGGCATACTCGGCATCGATAGCTTCTCGGATAGCTTGCATATCAGGCTCCTGTTTTGGAGGGTGTGGAGGTTCCAGAACAAAGAAGTGCCTGTTCCTATCGGTGAATTCACCCGAGTAGTTGCTCGAATCGCTATCGTAGAAATAGAGATCGGCTGTGGCCTCATGCTTTCTTGTACTGACCTCTGAAGCAAGCTTAATGTAGGCACCGCACGGAGCAGCGGGAAATCCATGCCCAAACTCAATGACTTGGTTTCCGGATTTTAGCTCGTCTTCTACCAGTTTGCGAAGCGACTCTGGAAAGTTCCAAAACTCGTCGAGGTTATCGTCTAAGATGCACATGTTCAATCGGTTTGATGAATGTTACTGATGGGATCTAGCAGGCAAAGATTGAGCTTTCTGTTCGTTTCGTCTATTATCGCGGAGGTCAATGCGTTATCGAGCAATCCACAAATGAATGCGAATTTGCGAAGCGACATACTGAGGCTTTATGAGTCATATTATTGTTGTTGGTGCGGGGCTATTGGGTGGCGTCACCGGATTCGCCGTAAGTGCCATCATCGCAATTTGGCTGGCAAAAGCGAATGGCGTGTCGTCCATGGAAGGCGCCCATGGATATCTCGGTATGGTCGCCGGAATTGGCGGCGGCCTAATCGCGTTGGTCTTGTCAATGTTCCTAGCTTTGAGTTGGCAAGGCGTGACCAATTTGGGCTCTCTGATCGGCGGTACGTTGGGTGGTGGGCTTACCATCTTTGGGCTTACCGCTTTCGCGTTTGGAATCTATTGGCTCTCGGTACCCAAGTTGCTAAACCGGAACGGTGCCTCGCCGCAGTTGTACTTTGAGATTATACTACCGGCTGGATTTGAAGCCGAACCAGAAACGCTGAAGGCGAGCTTGAATTGCAATTCCCAAGAGCGACCAGCAGTTTATCTGTCGCCCGAATTCGAAAAATCGGAGGATGGTAAGACGGTGCTGTCGGGACGTGTGGAATTGTACTATCGAGCCTCCTGGCGGCTAATTGCCCTGGAGCTGCCAGACCAACGCTCGATTCTATTCAAGCTTTGGATCCCAGCCGATCCAACGACCTCCGCAAAGCATCGAAAATGGTCGGAATGGCACATAGCCGATGAAGTGAATTTACCAGGGCAATCGCAACCGGTGCGTGTGAAATCGGAGGCCGATGCGTTTAAGATTCGATATCGGATTGAATTCTGGATGGAACCAGGGAGGTACGGTTGACAAGGCTCCTGCTCTAGCAGCTAAGCACAACCTTGTGGAAATCGCAGAAGTATGTCGGAAGGAATCGGACGCTTTGATCCGTAATATACCGAACAACACCCTTTAATTTCATGAGGCATCCGCAGTTTCGCATCTTGGATTTACTGGCTTGGACGACTTTAATCGCGACCCTTTACCTACCTTGTTCTTGAACTGGCCAGATCGGGTCATCTGGAACACCGTGCGCAGAACGCGACCGTTGTCGACCACGCGATCGAACACTTTGTGCATTAGCTCAGTATCACGAACCGACAGCGGGACTAGCAAGGCGGCCGGCATCCTGGTACCACTCGGAAATGGATCGCCACCAGTACGTACACGAGGACGCACGACGTGGCCTTGTGTCGTTCTCTGACCGCTACGCACATGGTCTTCGGCACTGCTCGGTCCTGGGGCATCCGCCTTGCGCGACCTCGTGTGCCTACGACCTATTCGCTCTGCTCTACTTGTCCGCCTCCGACGACTTGGGGATTCCGGAGGAACTCAGAGCAACGCGGAAGCCGTAGCCGTTGAGGTGGATGCGGCTCGCCGGGAGGTACTTGTACCGGACCGCCGACCGACAACCCGCAAAATTGTTTTCCCAACCGCCGCCACGGAGCACGCGGGGCGAGCCGACTTGTGGTCCGACTGGATCGGTTACCGCATTTTTCGGATATACGCCATACCAATCCGAACACCACAAACTGCCGCCTCCGAATGCGTTGGGCTGCATGCCTATCATAATGACGCGCCACATAGGGAAGATTGGTAATAATGCAGCCATGCGGGCTACCGGGTGTTTCACTGCCCAGACGGCAGCCACTTGCAGTGACCCGTAGGGAAAAAGCACGTAGGTGAACAGTGGTGTAAAATAAGCTGCGAGAAGAGGCGTCATGAAGATTTTCTCGTTTGTTAATGGTGGAAGATTATTTGCTTGAGTATTTCGTTATGTCGGCCCGTCATCAGAACGGCGGCCCTTGTCACGTGATGCTGCCGTTTTCGTTCGTCCCCATGATCCGCTTGAGCTCCACCATGCCAACGATTGTTCCAAACATGGCCAAGCCTGCACACAGGAGCGGCATTCTCTCCGTGGGCACGCCCGCTTGTCTTAATACGAAGAAGAGAACACCTGACGCTGCAATGAACGCGAATGACAAGGCATTGGCAGTACCGAAGAAACGGCCGCGTTCTGCTGGGGGCGATAAGTATTGCAG
>JANLUJ010000807.1:0-5944 GCA_031363425.1 Pirellula sp. | reverse complement strand
GCAAGCTAGTGGCGGTATCTCTGGAAGGCGACATATTTGTATTGGGGGACGCGACTCTCAAACCAAGCAACCCCCCGCACGAAATTACCATGATATCAGCTCCGTCCAACGATCTTTTTTCTGACGATTTTGCACGGACTAGGGCAAGGGATATGCTCTCGCAGGCTGATGCGTCAGGCTATGCAATTTGGCTCGGGGCGAGCGACACACGCGTCCTCAATGCTGTCGTAGGTACGCAATCCTTTGAACAATTGATTGTCGTCGATTCCGACCCTAATCAAATTGACAAACTTCGCCGAGATTGGGATGCCAAAGGTTGGTATGGAGTGCGCGGTGCCGCGATTACCGCACCACCGCTCGCGTTTCGAGTTCCACCGTACATCGCCAACATGATCTTTGTGAACGAGGAACTGAGTCAAACAGTCTCTGAAAATCCCAAAAGCTTGCGTCGAATCTTCGACTCCGTGCGGCCATATGGAGGTGTCCTGCAACTCCTCTCCTCACCCGACAAACTGGATAAATTATGGGATGACGTTAGCGCACTCCAAATGGAGCAAACAGAAATCAGTCGAACTGCCTTCAGTGTCACTCTTAAACGCGTTGGGCCATTGCCCGGCTCATCGGATTGGACACATCAATACGGAAACATTGCCAACACCATCAAGTCGGATGATCGCTTAGTAAAACTTCCGTTAGGGGTTTTGTGGTTCGGCGGGAATAGCAATGTAGATGTCCTTCCGCGACATGGTCACGGACCGCCCGAACAAGTTGTCGGCGGGCGACTCATTCTTCAAGGCATGAACTCGCTAACGGCTCGCGATGTCTATACGGGCCGAGTCCTGTGGCAACGAACATTTGAAAACCTTGGTACGTTCGACGTCTACTACGACTCGACCTATTCAGAGACTCCTTTGAATCCTGCATACAATCAAGTGCATATTCCCGGCGCCAACGGTCGGGGAACGAACTTCGTGGTAACAGAGGACGAAACTTATGTTATCGACGGAAATGATTGCAAAGTACTTAACACCGCAACAGGCGAATCCATTCGCGAAATAGCATTGCCTCAAAAGAACCAAGATGGACCGCAGGAATGGGGTTACATAGGCGTATACGAAAACGTTTTGATCGGCGGTGTTGGCTTTGCCAAGTACCGATCGCGGCTAGACCTCAAAGCGGAGGAGGTGGACGACCAGTTGGTCAAGATCAAGGCGGGGTTTGGAACCAAAAGTCTGGATCGAGCCGCGAGTATGTCGATCGTTGGATTCAATCGACACACTGGGGAGCAACTTTGGCAGGTTGACGCGCTGCACAGTTTTTGGCACAACGGAATTGTGGCTGGCAATGGCCAGATCTATGCCCTCGACCGAAATCCCAAGACGGTTGAAGATCTTCTGAAGCGGCGAGGAAGAGAATTGCCGAAGACCTATCGGATCCTCGCCATAGACGCATTGACCGGAAACAAGAAATGGGAAGTGAACGAAGGCATATTTGGAACTTGGTTGGGCTACTCCGCTGTTCACGATATGTTGTTGCAAGCGAGTGCGGCTGCGAGCGACCGCCTCGCTACGGAGGTCGGACAAGGCATGACCGTCTATCATGCGAACGATGGTTCCGTTGTTTGGTCCAAACTAGCGCTTGCCTATTCTGGCCCATGCATTTTGCATAACGATCTAATCATCACCAATGCAAATGCGTACAGCGAATCAGCCGGAGCGTTTTTCCTAAGAGACGGCCAGCAGAAGATGATAAAGAATCCAGTTTCCGGTCGAATGCAGCCTTGGAAGATCACACGTACATATGGCTGCAATACGATTTCAGCCTGCGAGAATTTTTTGACCTTTCGATCTGGAGCTGCCGGCTACTACGATTTGAATACCGAGAGTGGGACGGGCAACCTGGGTGGTTTTAGATCGGGTTGCACGTCAAACCTCGTCGCGGCAAATGGGATTTTAAATGCTCCCGATATGACGCGAACGTGCAGTTGCTCGTATCAAAACCAAAGTTCTGTCGGATTGGTGCACATGCCGGAACTCGAAACATGGACCATCGATAACGCGGCAACCGTGCAGGATAAATCCGATCGCGTTGTCCAACTGGGGATCAACTTGGGCGCACCAGGCGACCGACGCGATGAAAATGGCCGTTCATGGATCGAGTTTCCTGTTGTTGCGGGGGAGTCCCCAAGCCTTGGAATCGAGGTCGATGGCCCCTTTACGACGTTTCAAGACTATCCCGCGTCTATGAGTGGTGCAAAGAAGCCCTGGATTTCCGCCTCCGGTGTACAAGGCCTGACAGGATTGCAAGTTTGGTTGAAGCCGGTGAGTCCGTACAAACTGACTACTGGCATTCCAATTCTCGAAGCGAGCGATGATGCAGAGGAAGGAGTTGATGGTGTAACCAATGTTTCCAGTAGCGATCTTGAATTGGTCGTAGATACGACAACACAACTTGTAGGGCTTCGTTTCGATAAGATCAACCTCGCATCGACAAGTGACGTCCGATCGGCTTATGTTCAATTCACTGCGCACGCTGCAAGCGAGGATGAAACCGAACTTGAGATTCATGCCGAGATGATTGGATCAGCATTGCCATTTGAGAAGGCCGATAGAAACATTTCATCGCGTGCAAAGTCAAAACAAAGTGTTGTTTGGAAACCGAGTCCCTGGACGAAAGCGAACGAAAGTCTTGAATTGCAACGGACCCCAGACCTTTCTCCATTGATCAAAGAAATACTCCAGCATCCCGATTGGAAACCTGGCAATGCCATTGCTCTGTTGATTCGAGGCAGTGGAAAGAGAGTAGCGACTGCATTCGCTGCAGGAAAGACGGGAGCTGCACGATTGCTGGTGGATGCAGAGGAAATCAAGGTGCAACCTGATCCCAACGCCGAGCGAAGACCGTATCAGATTCAATTGTTCTTCGGATTGCCAAAGAGTGTTGACAAATCGGTTAGGCAGTTTTCGGTGTCGGTCCAAGGCGACAATCAACGGCTTGAGGTTGAGCTCGATCCATCCAAGAGTCAAGAAGTCGTCAAGACCATTGAGCGCGTCATGCTCGGCGACCTGCTAGAACTTAGTTTTGCATCCAAGATGGGAATCCCTCTTCTTTCCGGAGTCGCAATAACGAAACTCGATGAATAACAAGCAAGTCGTCCGAATTGGTATCTCAGTCGCAATCCTAGCGAGTTTCACTTCGTTCGCATGGTGCTGTTCGATCCCGGTGTTTCGGTACGCTCTTGAGCACTGGAGCCCCGAAACCTACCTAGTTCGAGTTTCGTCCGATTCCAAATGGAGCGAAAGCCAATTGGACTTGGTCAGGGAGCTTAGCGAATTGGCCAAAACAGCCAACATTCGGCTGTTAGTGAGCGAGGGACAAAACGCTACAATTGAAATTCACGATTCCGCTAAGTTGGAGGTCCACATGCCGCGTATCGTGGACGGCGTTTCGCCGTTAGTATGGGAAGGCCCATTTACCAAAGAATCAATCCAACGGTTGCTTAGTAGCCCCGTTCGACGAAGGATCTGCCAAGGGCTTGCCAATCAAGATTCTGTCGCATGGGTTTTTTTGGAGTCGGGCGATTCAGCAGTAGATGACGCAAAGTTCTTCAAGTTGGAATCGGAACTGCGAAGACTTGAGCGAGTGATCAAGCTTCCTCCGATCGACGCGGCCGATTTAAAGGATTTGTCGAAGAGTCCGGAAGAGCTCAAGATTTTGTTTTCGGCACACCGGCTTTCACGTAGTGATCCATCTGAATCGGCGTTTATCTCCATGCTGCTTGCGACGGAATCAGACCTTAAAGAGGAGTTCGAACAAGGTTCGCCAATGGCATTCCCTGTTTTTGGGCGGGGGCGAGTGTTGTATGCCTTATTGGGAGACGGAATTGCCACAAGCACCATTGAGGAGGCTTGTCGGTTCTTAGCCGGCGCTTGTCAATGTACTGTCAAGGCAGACAATCCAGGAATCGACATCTTGGCATCGTTTGACTGGGACGAGCACGTTCAAATTACGTCTCCAAAGAACGGGAGCGATATGCAGTTGACTGGTTTGGGGCCTGTTTCGAATCGACAGAGTCGTTTGTCACAGGTGGACGCCGTGGGTCCGTTGAGTACAGGCAATGCGAAAGCAAGTGAGAGGTCAGACGACGAATCATCCATGTCGACAGAATTGGACGAGGCCAAGATTAAAAAAAAGTTGCCGCGGGCGGGGGGACTGAGCTTTGAAAGATCTCGGGGCGATCAACTTTGGTGGACACTGGGTATTTTGGGAGCATTCGTTGGGACCATCACGATCGTTTGGATGTTTTTTCTGGGTCCGAAAGCTTGACTTCAAATGGGAAAAATGCCGAACACCAAAAACCAACAGCTATCCTTGTCAGGTCTTGTCATTCGTGAGATTCGATTTCGCTTTTGGAGTTTCTTGTTGGCGACATTTGCAGTTGCAGCTGCCGCCGCCATGCTCTTTGGTTCGGAAGGGTTGCTTCGCTTGGAGCAGCGAAGGACCGTCAAATATCTAAATCAGCGAGAGGAGGAGACGGAACATTTCATCCAAGCACACGAGCGGCTTGTCGAAACTGCAGGCGCGAATTTACAAGATGCGGTACGCAAGCAAATGTTGACTCTAGGATTCAATATCTTGATTTTACCTAAGGACGTAGACCTAGCAGCGTTGCATCTTGATGGCAGTATCAATGCCACCATGCCGTATAGCTATGCTGAGAAACTCGCCAATTCCAACATCGTTACCGTCAATCATCTATTGCCAAGCGTCACGAAGCGGGTTCGATGGCCTGAACACGATCTCGACGTGATGGTCAACGGTACACAAGGCGAGATTCCAATCATGCACCGCGGGCTGAAAGCACCGATGCTGGATGCTGTGGCACCTGGCCAAATGGTTGTGGGCGCAAGGATCCAACAGAAACTCAAACTTGAGTTAGGCAAGTCGGTAACGCTTCTTGGTCGTCAGTTCAACATCTGCAAGATTCAACCGGAACGGGGGTCCATTGATGACATGTCACTATGGATTGAGCTCGGGGCTGCTCAAGAGATGTTAGGAATGCAAAATCTAATACATGCGATCCTTGCCTTGGAATGCGAATGCGCCGGTGATCGAATCTCCGAGATCCGTCGCGAGATTGCCGAGATTTTACCCGGGACACAGGTCATAGAACGATACAGTCAGGCGATTACCAGGGCAGAGGCACGCACGGAATCGAAACGAGCAGCCGAAGATTCCCTGGCACTGGCCAAGTCTGAGGGACGGGCAACTTTGGAAAGGGAGCGTGAACGGAGATTGGATTTATTGCACCAACAACAGGTGTTGAACGATACGCTTGGCCCCATTGTGATTGTGTTAACTTGTTTCATGGTGGCTGCCCTTGCCTTTCATAACTTTCGTCAACGCAAATCTGAAATCGGTTTGATGCGAGCACTGGGTCTTGGATCGACGAGTATCTTGGGTATCTTTCTGAGCAAAGCGGGGCTCGTCGGAGCATTGGGTGGTTTTATTGGAGTGGCAATCGCGTCGACCATGATCGCAGATAGAATCCTGCGGGCGGAGGATTCTACTTCTTTGTTAGAAATTTGGAATGCGGCGTCGCTGACAGCGCCCGCTGTCTGGATTCCCATTTTGATGATTGTTTTGACGGTGGTAGCAAGTTGGCTTGCCGCTTTTCAAGCGATTAGGCAAGATGCGGCCATCGTATTGCAAGGGGAATAGCGGATGCTCTTGCGACTGAACGAGCTATCCAAAGTCTACACCAAAAACTCAGCCAACGTCGAAGCGCTTAGCGGTGTTTCGCTGCAATTGGATGAAGGGGACTTTGTTGCCGTTCAAGGCCCGAGCGGAAGTGGCAAGTCGACTCTACTACTGACCTCGGGGACGTTGCTTGCACCTGACTCCGGGAGCGTAATGATATTCGGAAAGTCACCGTATGCGATGT
>JANLUJ010000772.1:0-3715 GCA_031363425.1 Pirellula sp. | reverse complement strand
CGCCTCCTCCTCCTGGCGTTCCTGAGTTGCCGGCAGATGAATCGAGACTAGGTGACTTGACTCTAAGGCAGACTTTGGAAAAGCATCGGCAGCATGAGAGCTGCGCCGTTTGTCACGACCGATTCGATTCGATAGGACTGGCCTTCGAAAGTTACGGACCGATCGGAGAACATCGCATCCATGACCTGGGTGAACGGCCG
This sequence comes from Pirellula sp., assembly GCA_031363425.1. GTDB lineage: Bacteria > Planctomycetota > Planctomycetia > Pirellulales > Pirellulaceae > JBKCUI01. Next base: position 3,515 of record JANLUJ010000772.1, on the reverse strand, counting down.
ATAGATAACTCGGCGGTTTTTCCAAATGGAAATGCAGGGAACGGTGTTGACGGTCTACGCGAGTACCTATTGAAAAGTCGCCAGTCGGATTTCATTGAAAACCTTTGTCGGAAACTGTTGGCGTTTGCACTTGGTCGGACCTTGCGACTATCCGATGATTTACTTATAGAAAAGATGCGAGAAGATTTGATTTCTGAAGAGCATCGATTTGATGCGATGGTCAAGGCAATTGTACTGGCCCCGCAATTCTTGGAAAAACGTGGAACGAACGAAAAGGAAACGAAAGATGGCGAATAGCGCTAGAGTATCGAGGCGAGTTCTGCTTCAAGGGGCTGGCGTTTCAATGACCTTGCCATGGTTGCAATCGATTCCTGTTTGGGGCGAAGAACCAAAAAATGGAAACGAAGCGCCTGAGTTTCCAAAACGTTTCGGTGTGTTGTTCATGGCTTGCGGAGTCAATCCGGACCATTGGTGGGCAAAACCAAACGTCGAGGGACCAAATCACTCTATGGAGCTCGGCAAATCGCTTGCGCCGCTCGAACCATTGACCTCCAAGTTAAACGTGATCAATGGCTTATTCAACAAGAATGCGACGGGAGTAGGCATTCATCCAGGTCAAACCGGAAACATACTTTCCGGCGCATCCTTGAAAAAGGGGGCCGAGCTTGGTGGCAGTATCAGCTTCGATCAATTATTGGCGAACCGAATTGGGAGTGAGACGATTCAATCGAGCTTAGTGCTCGGATGCGAACAACCGGTTACGGGATACCACGAAACAAACTTTTCAATGGCATACAGCTCGCATATATCTTGGCAGAACGCTACGTCGCCTGTCCCGATGGAAGTTTATCCTGCGTTGGCGTTTGATAGCCTCTTTGAAAACCGCGGTGCGCGACGCAATCAAAGCGTGCTCGACCGCGTTGGTGGGCATGCGTCGGAATTGCGTCGTAGAGCCGGATTGGATGACCGACGAAAACTGGATGAGTATCTTTCGAGCGTGCGAGACGTAGAACAAAGAATTGAACAACAACGCAAAGCACAGGAAAAGGCAAAGGCACGAGTCGACGGCAATCCCTACGCGATGGCCAACATGCCTCGTCCTGAGAATGGACTTCCTGAGGATATCCGCGATCACATGCGGTTGATGTGCGACATTGTTGCGCTGGCATTTCAAACCGACAAGACTCGGATTGCGACGCTGTTGTTGTGTCGCGATATCTCAGGGTTGTTTTATCCTTTTTTAGATGCGAGAAACGCACATCATTCGGCCTCGCACAACGATCGTTCGGCCGAATTCGAACGCATTTCAAGGTACTATTGCAGTCAGTTCGCTTATCTTGCGAGCAAGTTGGACGGGATGCATGAAGGCGACGGTACCGTCCTAGATCATTCATGCATTATGTTTATCAACAACATGTGGTCGGGTAGCGCTCACAACTCCCAGAAGGTGCCTCTGCTGACAGCCGGCGGTCTAAATGGTCAACTTAAAACTGGCCGCGTTCTGGATTTTGAACAACGTCCGGATGGCGAACGCAAGCTCTGTAGCCTGTATATTTCACTGATGAGTCGGATGGGTGTAAACGTCGAAACGTTCGGTGACGCGGATTCTCCGTTGATGGATTTGTAGCAGCACCCACTTCGTGCGCGGGCCGTTGCTTTCGTTGTTTAACAGTTAGCCGTAGGCGTACTTTATCCGGAGCAGGTACGCCTACGGATAACTGTTAGACCATGACTTCGACAATATGCAAGCTCCTGGGAGTCGTACGATAATGATGTTGGGTATTAGGCGAGCGGCAGGCTGAAATGTACCAGTAGCACGACGCGCGAGCTAGTGAATTGGAAGCTGGAATCACTAGCTTGCGCGTCGTGCAAGGTAGGGTTAAACCTGCCGGTCGCCTTAAAGGGCCGGAAGCCTATGCTAACTAAGGTTCTACTTGAATCAAGACAGGTAAACTGCGAACCGCCTTTCCGTTGGCCAGCTTGCGCTCTGCCTGCAGTCGGACGGGGCCGTAACCAACTTGATTTGGTGTTAGCGTTAACGACGTCTGGCCGGCAGGAACGGTACCCACCTCTTCGAATTCATGTAGTATTTTCACATCCACGGGCTCGGCTGCGTATACAACCGAAATCACTAGCGGTTTATCGTCGCTTAGTTTCCAAGTCTTAGGCGCTTCCAGCTTGAGCTGTTCATTCTCTTTGCCTAGGGATAGCCAAATAGCCTGTTCGTATCGCTGCTCAATCGGTTTGGCGGCCTTGGTCAAGAATCGGATTTCATGCGCGCCTGGCTCGAAATTATCGAATAACAATCGGATCTGATTGTCAAAGGGTGATTGGCTACGCAGCAGGCCATTCACCAACAACTGCATTTGTTCTGGTTCCGTGGCTTCCTTCGATTCGTCGACTTGGAGTTTAGCCATCCAAGGTTGTTTGTCTATGACCGCATCGCTTTTGCCTTCGATCGTGAACCGAGGCGGGTTGCAATATGGTTGGCACAACGGATCTCCGATGATAAGTAGCTGATACGGGCAAAGTACCGAACTATAAAACGCTTCGGCCACAGTAAGTCCGTCGACATAATGGACGTGGATCATTGGATGCGGAAACTTGTTTTGAATGGAGTATGGTTCCGTTACCGCACCGCTGCTCGCGGCCGCCCCAAATCTGAGAAACTCCGTTGCTTTGGTTTGATCGCTTGTGGTCATTGCGCCACCAAAGCTTGTTAGATTGTCGGCAATGGAACCGGGCAACAGTTTGCTGCCGCTTTGGTTCCATGAAAACTGAGGGGTGCCGACCATCACCCCGGAACACTCTTCGCCACGTGGTGGGAGATCTTGTGTAATTATTCTGGCTTTCATTCCCCGTGTTTGAAGTTTACTGATTGCCATGGCAAAGTTGGGCTCTCGTGTCTTGGTCCGAACATCTTCGGTTTTGGCATAGACAAACGAACCCTTAGGATGACGGTAGTCGGCACTGATAGACGATTTCAAATTCTTTTTCGCTTCGGTTGGCGTGATCCCAAGATCACGAGTCACCGCGAGAACCGTCGACAACATATACGAAACACCTTGTTTAGGATCGCTACTGCCGAGCGTGTTTGGCATGTAAAATGCCCTGGCGTCGAAGCCTCGCGATGCAAGATAGTCCGAGGGTTGCTCGCTACAGCGTTTCGTGATTCGTTTGAAGTCTTTGTCGTCCACCAAGCTAGCGAAAGCGGGATCACTAAGGATATGGTCGCGATATGTCCAGCCGGCTTGAATGGATTGATCGATATGACGGATAGCTTGTTTGGCGTCGCCCGCGAGAGCCCATTGTTGAGCAGCGAGATAAAGCATCGGGTGGACGCAAGCTCTGTCGATGGTGCCACAAAGATTATCGAGAAGCGCAGCTGCATCGGCGTGTTTCGCTTGCCCGATAAAATCGGACAATTGTTTGGCTTGATCCGGAGTGGCCACCAATGGTCGGAGTATGTCCCTGACAGGCCGAGCACAATACAGATTGCTTTCGAATCCCAGGTA
>JANLUJ010000759.1:0-7121 GCA_031363425.1 Pirellula sp. | reverse complement strand
CAAAGCGAGATTCGCCGATTGGCACGCCGTTCAACGTTGAGACAACAACTTGATACTCTCGAACGCGCATTCGATCGTCATGGTGAGTTGGGCGCTCTCGATCAATTTGAATCGCAAGCGATGACCCTTTTAACCAATCCGAAAACCCGAGAAGCCTTTGACCTAACCAAAGAGAATGACCGAACGCGAGACCGATATGGTCGCAACGCGTGGGGCCAGCAACTTCTGATGGCTCGGAGATTGGTAGAGGCTGGCGTAGAAGTTCTTACGACGAGTTTGAATGGCCCGCTTTGCGGTCGCGTCAGCAACTGGGACGATCATGCGGTAAACCATCACGTATTCGATGCGATGCGATTCCGCGCTCGAGCCTATGACCAAGCGGTCTCGGCGCTCATCGAGGACATCTATGAACGCGGGCTCGACAAGCGGGTTCTAGTGGTTGTGACAGGCGAGTTTGGGCGAACACCCAAGATCGAGTATTCGCCCAGTACCGGCGAGGGTAACGCAAGTGCACCGGCCGGAACTATTCAGCCTGGTCGCGACCATTGGCCACGGGCGTTCTCCAACATTTGGGCCGGTGGAGGAATCCAGACCGGACGTTTCATTGGGGCAACGGACAAACGTGGCGAAGACACGATCGAGCGAACTTGCTCTGCGGGAGATTTCTTAGCAACCATTTATCATCACCTTGGAATCGATGCAGGCAACACGCTGATCAAGGACTTCAATGGCCGTCCAACACCGATCGTCGATCATGGCAAACCAATACCTGAACTAATCTCCTAATGCCATCGCCGACTTGCATCGCTGCACCTCCCATGGGCTACGCCTTATCCATGGGAATACTCCCAGTTTTCATGGGATCGTCGAACCGGGCAGTTGCGACGCTCTCCATCCGTACTCGGCAGCGTTTGTTGGGCCTTGTGCCCAACCAACGCAACAGGTTTGGCGTACTACGCGAATTTGATAGGACGCCAAACCTGTTGCGAATGCCGGGGCGAACCCGGACATTCGTTTGGTTTCGAGTGTGGTATGGATGCTAGGAGCTCAACCCTCAGGATCATCCAGAAGCTCTTGGAGTCGAACTCGAAGTTCTGGTGAAAAACGATCGAGCCACGATGAGTCGATGATCCCGATCGAAATCATGTCCAGAATATGGACTTGGTCTTTTCGTCGGAACGACGTTAACTTCATTCGAACCAACGCATCAAGCTTAAGCGTTCTCGCATCCGCCATCATCGCGTATTCGTCAATATTGGGAACGGGCTCCGGGTAAGTGTCGCGAACTTTCTCGCCAGCGAAAACGACTTGAACAGCGTCGCGGGCCTTAGCATCAGGGCCGTCAAGAAACATGCTAACTCCAGCTGCTTGCCGAAAGGCAAAACCAACTGCTTTTAGAGCTACTATTGCACTGGCAAGATCGCTGCGATTCAAAATGATGTCCACATCGCGAGTGTTTCGAACGACCGATTCGTCAACTTGCGCAACCCAATGTTGGACCGCGTTGCCGCCAATCACAGCGTAGGGAACTCCTGCAATGTTCAATGCGCCTGTGACTCGCTTCAGTCGATCTTTTACGTTTTCCACCGCCCGTTCGATCCTCTCCCACAATGCATCACCGACATACTTAATCTCAATCATTTAAACACCTCTCATTGGATTGTAACACAGAGAAGGGCGTTCTTCGCCATCTCGCCAATAATGGAATCGCAACCCATGACTGGTACCATCGTGAAGAGGATGACGATTTGTTCCGACATCGATACAGAAAGCGTTTCTCAATTCCGTGATAGCCAACAAGCGATATCAAGCTTAAGACCAGCATCACAGAAAGGACGAGGACATATTGATTGGCAATCCTATCGCGAAGAACGGACAACAGGAAAATGCCCAAACTCAAGTGCAACAGATACAGGGAATAGGTAATGTCCGACACGTATTTTACGACTCGCGCCAAATGCCCGTTCGTCACGTATTTTTGAAATCCTAAGCAGGATAAAAAGAAAGCAAACAACACAACCTGCGATACAAGGTTAATATCCTGCCACGGACGAATATGCAAAACATGCACCACGACATGCCGTATCAAGTTGAAAGCAAGCACTAAGAACAGCGGAGGTGCAAACCGCCAGTACCAGGCTTTTTGGCGGTCGGCTATGGCTAGATAAAGACTCGATCCGATTAACATCAGAATGATATAGTGAAGGTCGAGGATGATGGCGTTGGAAAAGAAAACCGTCGGGGAAACACCAAGGAGTAGAACCACGTAATAGGCCGTGCACATAGCTGCGACCAAAAGGACCATCGCGTAGGTTTTCTTGTTGGTCAGTTCACCAAAAAGGGCAAGCAGAAGATAAAACTTGAATTCGATAATAAGCGTCCAAACAACTCCCAATGAATATGGCTGTCCGGTAACGTCGTTAAGCAAGAACATGGTTGACAGAACGGAAAGTCCACTTAAGGCATCTCGGTTGCCGTAAGAATACTGTATCAACGCAGCGACGAGAACGCTCACGATTAGCATTGGAAAAATACGAAAGACGCGGTTTATCAGAAACTGCGAAGTGCTGTACTTCTTCAACATCGGAGGAACGACCCATCCGCTGATTACAAAGAACAAGCCAACGCCAATGATGCCTGCGGACGTACGCCAATTCACCAGCAGGGAATAGTCATAGGCCCAAAGACTCTGCTTTTCCCGATCGAGCAAGGGCAGAACGACTCCTTGGCACGTCCATCGCTGATAGACTTCATCTACCGCGAAAGTCCCTCCAAATGCCAGATGTCCGAATGCCACACAGTACGCCGCGAGAAGTCTAGCGAAGTCTATTCCGTATTGCCGGTTCGGGATTATTTCCTTGCTTTGGTGACGAAGGTCGGCAGTACTCATTTTTCAGTCCGTCGAATGTTTGTTGTCGTTGCCGTCATAGCTTTTTGACATGCTAACGCTTGCGTCTTCCCGCAGAAAGATCAACAAATTGAAAGTGGACGTCCCACGGGCTGGACTCAATTCTTGAATTCAACCGGAAAAACGCTGACAAAAGACTGGGGGGAACTCAGCACTTAGGGCTGAACTGCGTTGACAATGAACGTCTGTGAACGTTAGTATTAATGCGTCCGAAAATCGCCAAAAAGGCGATTCCTGCCCCATTAGCTGTCTTTCGCAATGTCGACTACTAGTTAACAGATTACAGTCATGATTGCGATGCGATTTCCTGGAATCCAAACTCGATGAGCATACCTCTACTGTCAATCGTTTGGTTGATCGCAATCTCGTCCGTGGCAGTTTGCGATGAGTCTGACATCAATGATGATATCCAAACGCGATTCTTTGAGTCCAAAGTTCGACCGCTACTAATCGATAGCTGTGTTCGGTGCCATGGTGATGAAAAGCAAGAAGGTGGATTGCGGCTCGATAGCGAAGCAGCATTTGCCCGCGGGGGCGAAAGCGGAGCTATCGTCGACAAGGCTTCGCTGGAGGACAGTTTGATCCTCTCTGCAATCCACTACAAGGATCTCGAAATGCCCCCGTCGGGAAAGCTTCCGAATGAAAAGATCGAGGTGCTCGAACAATGGGTCAAAGACGGCAGCTATTGGCCTGCTAAAACGGCATCCATGTCGACCAAGAAAAAGGGCGAAAAAGGCTTCGACGAAGACGATCGAGCCTATTGGTTTTTTCAGCCACGTACGCAAATTGATAGCGTCGACAACGAGTCGGTCAGCGAGCGTCTGGATTCATTCATCAAAACAGGATTGGCCACCAATCAACTTGCATTTGCCGAACCAGCGGATTCGCTGTCATTGATCCGCCGCACCTATCTCGATTTGGTCGGTGTCACGCCCACTCCGGCTGAAGTCGCGGAATTCCTTTCCGAGCCAGCCGAGGGTGCTTTTCCAAAGCTTGTGGATAAATTGCTAGACGACCTAAGATATGGAGAGCGTTGGGGGCGATTCTGGTTAGATTTGGTACGGTTCGCAGAATCGGACGGTTACAAACAAGATGACTTCCGACCCACGGCCTTTCGTTATCGCGACTACGTTGTTCGTACGTTCAATGAGGACAAACCGTATCGTGACTTTGTAAGAGAGCAATTGGCGGGCGACGAAATCGATCCAAACTCCTTAGAATGCCGCGACGCGAGTGGCTATTTGCGGTTGTGGATCTACGAGTACAACCAGAAAGATGTTACCGGTCAATGGACGGCGATCCTGAACGATCTTACGGACGTAACCGGTGAAGCCTTTATGGGCTTAGGCTATGGATGCGCGCGTTGCCACGATCATAAATTTGATCCGCTGCTTCAAAAGGACTACTTCCGACTGCAAGCGTATTTCTCCGGTTTGATTCCGCGAGAGGATCTACCAGCCGCCACGCAAGAGCAGATCGATCGAAATTATGCAAACGAAGAATCGTGGCGAGAAGCGGCCCAGCCTTTTCTCGATACGATCGAATCTATTGAGGCGCCGGTTAGAGAAAAGACCATACTTTCCCTCGTGGGTAAGTTTCCGCCCGAGGTTCGACCAGCCCTCTTGAAATCAGCGACCGAAAGATCGACTCGCGAGAAGCAAATTGCACACTTGGCTTCGCTACAACAAACACGTGAAGTTAACGCAATCGTTTGGGAAAAAGTCCTGCCTGCCGATGAGAAAACGAATTGGCAGCTTGCCAAAGAGTATCTAAAACAATTACCTGCACCGAAGCCAGCGACTTTGCCGATTGCCTTGACGGCCACCGATGCTGGAACAGAAGCTGCCGAGGTTTACATACCTGGAAAAGCAGGTTTAGGGCCTATCTCGCCTGGAATACCATCGATTTTAAATCCCGATGCGATGCCAATTGTTCCGATGCCGGATCGAAACTCAAGCGGTCGCCGGCTCGCGCTTGCGAATTGGATGGTTAGCCCCGAAAACCAATTGACTTGGCGTGTTATTGTCAACCGAGTATGGCAGCAACACTTCGGCCAGGGAATTGTTTCGAAAGCCAGCGACATTAGACGATTGACTGAGCCACCGACGCATCCCGAGTTGCTCGATTACTTGGCAAACCAGTTTGCTGAAAACGGTGGCCGATTCAAATCGCTGCACCGTTGGATTTTGAATAGTCGAACCTATCGACAATCGGCCTACCCAACTGCCACAAGCACGGCTTTGCAGATCGATCCGAACAATCGGTGGCTGTGGCGGTTTTCTCCCCGGCGATTGGACGCAGAGCAAATTCGCGATTCGATTCTGACTGCGTCGGGCGAGCTTCGTGCTGTGCATGGCGGCGTTTCCGTGGACGCTTCTAAACCTGTTCGCTCGATTTTCGTTCGCTCGATGCGGAATGCGCAAGATCGATTTCTTTCGCTCTTTGACTCGCCAGATGGGAGTTCTTCCACCGCCAAGCGAAACTCGACGACGACTCCACTCCAGTCGCTGATGATGATGAACTCGGACTGGGTGAACGCGCGAGCAGAGAACATGGCAAAACAGATTATCAACCTCAAATCGAGACCGGAAGCTTGTGTCCATGAGGCCTTTGAGCGCGTTTTCTTAAAGCCACCTACTTCATCAGATCTGGAGTCCGCAATCCGTTTTATCGGGGCAAATACACTCCCGAGAGTGGCTGCGGATGCGAGCCCGACTAGCAGTGCCTTGAATCACGGTGGGGACCACCGTGCCACACTGAATGAAAAAGAATGGCACAAGTTGTTTGTGGACTATTGTCACGTATTGATCAACTCGAATTCATTCCTCCACATGGAATAGCAGGCGATCGTCATGCAGCCCTTTCATCCCAATCAACGTGGCAGCGGCTATTTGGATCGCCGCGATATGCTTCAACAAGCAGGAGCGGGTTTCGGCTCGCTCGTGCTAGCCTCGATGATGCAGCAGATCGGCGTGGCCGCTGATAAGTCGGATACGGTCTCGAAAGGTCCGCATCACACACCAACTGCCAAGAGCGTTATCTTCTTGTTTATGGAGGGTGGGCCGAGCCACATCGACTTGTTCGACCCAAAGCCGGAGCTAGAGAATCTTGCTGGAAAACCGTTACCTGCCAGCTTTGGTCCCATCATCACTCCAATGGGCGAGTACGATGCTCCTCTTATGCCCAGCAAACGAAAGTGGGCTCAGCATGGCGAGAGTGGCCTGTGGGTCTCGGATTGGTTACCGCACACTGCCGAACATGCGGATGACCTCGCTGTTATTCGCTCCTGTTGGGCCAATGGATTGAATCATTCGAATGGCGTATGCCAAATGAATTCTGGCTCCATTCTTGGTGGCCGACCGTCGTTGGGCAGTTGGGTTACTTACGGATTGGGGACCGCCAACGAGAACTTGCCGGCATTTGTCGTGATCGAGGATGGTGAAGGGCATGTGATCAATGGTCCTCGCAACTGGTCGGCAGGCTTCATGCCAGCGAGCTACCAAGGGATCGCGCTCAATGGCAGTAAAACGCCTATCGATTTTTTGAAGACACCTGACAAAGTGGGCTCAGATCGTCAAGCCGCCAAACTTCGATTGCTCAACGAAATCAACAGGCAGCATCAATCAGCACGAACGAGCGACTCCGAATTGGACGCTCGCATCAATTCGTACGAGTTGGCGTTTCGCATGCAAGCTCAAGCCCCCGAGGCAGTGGATTTGACTCAGGAAACGGAACGAACCCAAGCCATGTATGGCATCGATGACAAAGAGACCGCTTCGTTTGGAAAGAATTGTCTGCTTGCACGTCGATTGGTCGAACGTGGCGTTCGATTTGTTCAGTTATATCACGGTGCCGGCAGCAAGTGGGATTCCCATTCCGCGATCGAAAAGAACCACGGTAAAATGTGCTTAACGAGCGACAAGCCAGTGGCAGGTCTACTGAAAGACTTGAAGGAGCGAGGCTTGCTCGACAGCACGCTGGTGATTTGGGGCGGAGAATTCGGGCGAACACCCATGAGTGAAAAGGGGGATGGTCGTGATCACAACGCCTATGGCTTTACCATGTGGATGGCTGGAGGTGGTGTAAAGGGTGGCCAAACCATTGGAAAGACCGACGAGATTGGCTTGCACGCGATCGAAGATCGATTGCACGTGCACGATTTGCACGCAACCATCCTGCACATGCTGGGGGTCGATCACTGGAAGCTGGTCTA
>JANLUJ010000739.1:0-3946 GCA_031363425.1 Pirellula sp. | reverse complement strand
TTCGGCGATCATAGGAATACATGTTGCGGCTAGTAACAAAACGAGCCACCAGGGTTCTTTGGCGCTCAATGTGCATAGCGTTAGAGACTCAGCGATAAGGGCCCATGTGAAGGAAAAGTTTTTTGTCTTATGTCCAACCGTGGCCAATAGAGTTAAAAAGTACCCTAAAGCGGTCAACGGAAGAAGAGGTGCACTAAATTCATCGATCACAATGAGTTCCCGCCCCGAAAGTAGCTGGACAAGGCTCCAGTCATCATGTGCCTCGAACACATGCAACGTCGCGAAATCAAACCATGCAACGGTCGCAAACACGAGTGTCGCTCCGGCAGCCCACAAGCAACGAATCCTAGCGATACGAGAATCCCCGGAAAGCAGAACGAATATGCTAAAAAATGCTGGCAAAAAAATCGTCAGCTCTAAATAGGGAAAGTGAAGACCAATCATAAATCGCTTGCATTGAGGAGTTGAGCGGGCTTGTTCATTGTTGGAAAACTACGTACCTGTTTTCTTGGCGACATCATGACCATTGGGGCGCTCGCCAGAAAGAAAACGCAACCAAAGCTGCTCGATGCGATCTAGAAACAGAAAAACCGTCCGAAAAGGCCTGACAATATACTGGTTGATCGCGGAATCCATATATCCTCTTTCCAATGCAAAACGATAAATCCGAGCCTCCCATCGTTGAGGCAACCACCTAATGAACCGGAGAGAGCCATGCGAAAGCCTGCCACCGATCGCATTCTCAAGTGTCCGGTAGTCTCGCATCAGAGTCGGTGCGCGTAACAATTGGAGCGATCGCAAGCAGGCATGCCCAACGATGTGAATCAACGCAACGTATAAGAACCCGCAGCCAATTTCAGCCACAATAATTCCAACCTGGCATACGGATGCAAACGCCAATGCACTCTTCACATCCGACTGAACACGAGACACGAGGGCTGCATAAATCGCGGTGCTAACACCCAGGGAAACCACCATCACTCGTAGCAAAAGTGAAGCCTCCAATATGGGCGCAATGCGAAGTAACAGGTAGGCGCCGAGATGAATAGAAAGGGCACCATAAAATACCGCACTCGATGGTGTCGGTCCCTCCATGGCTCTGGGCAACCATCCCGAGAACGGAATCAAACCGGACTTGCCAGCTGACGCGAACAACAACAAACTGCCGACCAGAAGTGCGTAGTATCCGTTCAACGCAGATACGCCCTCGGGCCAAGCTGCTTCGCCAGTGATTTTGGAAAACTCACCATCACCAATCAGATGATGCATGAGGATGGCCGCCATCAAAAAGGATGCGTCTGCGATGCGATAGATTGCCCAGACCCGCTGGCCATTTTGGACCGGAGCAGGACGATCATGAAAATACGCAATGAGAAGCGCAGACGACAAGCCGACGAGTTCCCAACCTAGAAAAAGCGTTTCGATCGTTCCCGCAAGGAAAGCGAAGAGTAGCCCGACCAGAAACATCGCGAAGAATACAAAGAACCGGTAATATCCCGTTTCTCGATGGAGATATACATTTGCAAATGAGCCAATCACTCCAACTAGGACAAAGGACATGATAGTCATCGGAACACTGAGACGGTCGAACACGAATTTGATATGAAAATGGAAATGTTCTTGATTGAGCACAACAAAATTCCCAAACTCAATCGATACTAGCCTCGATCCTGTCCAAAGCATGACCGCCAATATGGCGAGGGATGCAATCAACCCAATAGATACATTGATCTTTGTTAAGCGGTCAACGGATCTTTCGTCAAGCGGTCGCAGAAAGAGCCCAGTTAGACCAAGTATGGTCAGCGTGATAACGGGACACGTGACGACGACAAATCCTAAGAATTGAACCATAAGCTATTTTGGCAATACCGTATTGAGTAGCGTAGAGGACTCGTTCAAGTCCTGTGAGACCGGAGCATAACCAGCTGCGACTTTGGCAAAGCCCAAGTGATTGCGCCAGCCTCGGTACCAGTCATGAGAACGGGACACTGTCGGGATCGTATTCGCGCTAGCATCGTAAGGAAGAAATGCCCCGTTTCGAAAGCAATAAATAGCATTTGAATTGGGAGAGAGCACGGCAATCTGAACCCAGTTATTGCGAATAAATCGGTCAATATTTGGATTGCGATTCATAATGGACAGCATCGCTTCCGGAGTCGACTCGATCACAAACAGAATACGTAGCGGCTCATGAATTTCAATCATTTGTTGACTCAGGCCGGTTCGCAAATCGCTGGCGGCGCCTTCCATCACACCTAGAAGAGACGTAATGTTATGCGGCAATTTCGAACCGCATCCGTAAATAAAATTATCCACCGTAGAGAAATAGTATTCCAAGCTGATACCCGCGCATACCGGTATTACAGCTTGCAATATCCGATTCAAAATCTTGAATGTTTCGTCATCTTGTGTGGGATCGTACGATGTCAGAAAACACCGTCGATCCATGTATAGACCACGCGTTCGTAATCGGCGACCAACAAAGCAAACTGCGTTGGTCGCGTGATTGTATTCCGGTCGAGCTTGAGCAAGGTCTTCGGAACGTGCCTCGACGTGCTTGAGCGCATCCTCGGGCGAAATCGTCAGAGGCGCTAACTCGAATCTTCTCGAACGCTCTTGTGCGTTCAAAGCGCGAGCCACATCCAGTTTCGACTGAGCGAAAAGAAAATCGGTGTGATGCGAAGTGGGCAGTCGGTCAATATCCAAGTATTCGATACTATCATCGCAGGTGTTATGGTAGCCAGCCAAAAAGAAACACGTTTCAGGGATCGTCAAACCCCGTGCCTGCAATAAATGGCGCACTCTCAAATCGTTGGCCATCAACGCGAAGGCCCGAGCGTTTGGACCACCGCGACCGCCGCCGCAGGCGCCACAATTGTAGGCGGACTCATGCGGATTGTTTAACGATGCCGAACCATGTCCTAGAATAACAACCAGCCTAGAAAACCGCTTGAGACCAATATCACCAAGAAGCCTTTCTACAATGTTGGCCATCTCTTCTAAGGTAAAACCCTGTTTCAAGCCGCCATCCGCTGTGGCATTGCCTCCGATGACGCCGTTTGTTGGCGCAAGTCTTTCAATGAACAAATTGGTTGACACGGATGGTCTGACCAATCGGCTCATCAAGTGTCTGGCTCTGGAGGTCAATCGAGGAGCAAGTACTCGTGCCACCATGGGGAGGCTTGCCAACGATCCCATGATTGCTGTAAGGGTACCCGCGGCAAGCGAACGACTGCCAAGATGAAATTGATGCGATGCTCTACCCAAAACACGTCGCGCTTCCGCTTGACGCTTCTGTAATTCCTGCTGAGAAAGCTGCCCAATCTCATCGACAAAATGCTGTGGCTTTACGACGATTGGACAGAGTGGCAGGTAGTGGGCATCGGTGGCAGATCGGAAATACATTACAACGGAGAAGAAACCCGCTGCACCGAAGGTCTCTACTCTCGTTTCAATCTCTTCAACATGCCGTCGCAACGACTCTTCTCGATCATCTATGCAAGTAATCAACTGAAAAACGGGCAAGCTTTCGTCAGGGCGTGGAGTTGGAATTGGGTTCTGACTAAGCGCATCAAGTACTTGAATGCGATAATGCCGCTCATAGGCAGCATGGAATAATCGACGTCTTTCAATCGACCTAAAACTGCTGATTTCCTGTAGCAACGATTTCCACTGTGCCGGTTGCATCAATGCCATTTCATGGGGAGCCCAATTCATGAGTTGTGCAGCCTGGAAAAGAACAAATGCTCGCTGCTCGACACTCTGGCTTATCAACTTCCGCTCGTGAAAGCCAAACGCATCCGATGTTCGTTGCATAGACAGCTCACCGCCCAACAACAATTTCAAAGCAGACGCTGCCAAGTAGTCTTTTGCTGCATACAAAAGTACTGCTCGATCCAACAGCAATCGAACAGCCAAAAACTCAACCAATGATCCCTTCGGTGCG
>JANLUJ010000737.1:0-3266 GCA_031363425.1 Pirellula sp. | reverse complement strand
CCCATGTTGCCTTACCTCGGCACCCAGGGTCGGTGCCGGAAACAGTTTTTTCGACATGGATAACGACGGAGATCTCGATCTTTATTGCGCATCGTATGTCGAGTTCGACTATCCGATGAACAAGACTAGGATGATTGCGGGGTACCAGTTTCATACGGGCCCGAATGATTACACTCCTGCCCATCATTCGTTGTTTCGAAACAATGGTGATGGTACTTTTACAGATGTTTCCGATTGGTCCGGCGTTGGCAAACTGCCTTCGCCTGGAATGGGGGTGCTAAGCGCCGATTATGACGGTGACGGTGACATGGATGTATATGTTGCCAACGATCAGAAACCTAATTTTTTGTGGGTCAATGATGGTAGTGGCAAGTTTCAGGAAGAAGGCCTGCTTTCTGGGGTTGCATTGGATAGGCTCGGTCGAAGCAATGGCAATATGGGGGTGGACTATGCGGACTTCGATGGCGATGGACAGTTGGATTTGGTTTCGACCACATATCAAGATGAGATGCCTGTGCTTTATCGAGCTGTTGGCCCCGGTTTGTTTGCGGACCATTCGAACATCGCCCGAATAGATACAACGTTGAGTCCGCACGTCAAATGGGGTGTTGGCGGCGTCGATTTTGACAATGACGGCGATCGCGACCTGTTCTTCGCGTGTGGCCACTTCCTCGACAACATTAGGTTCATTGACGATAGGACCGACGTCAAGGTCACCAACTATCTCTTAGCGAATGATGGTCATGGTCATTTTAAGAATGTCACGAAAGAAGCTGGCAGCGCGCTCCAAGCTATCGAAAGTAGTCGGGGGGCGGCCTTTGATGATTTAGACAACGATGGCGATGTCGACTTGGTTGTACTAAATGTCAATTCGAGTCCGACGATAGGCCGAACAGAACTATCCAGTTCAAACCATGGTTACTCGGTTCGACTCATTGGGATCTTATCAAACCGCGACGCATTTGGTGCAAAGATCGTAGCCGTATCCGATTCCGGCAGAATGCAAACGCATGTTGTGACATCGGGCAAAGGCTATGAAAGCTCGTACGGTGTTCGAACGTACTTTGGCACGGGAACCGAACTTATGTCCAGGTATATTGTTACCTGGCCAAATAGAAGACAAGAATCTTTCGAATGCAACGGTTCGGCGATGACGTTGATCGAGGGACGTGGGCAATCGCTCAATTGAGCGATCGCACCCTAATTCGCTCCTCACGCTGTTATTCGGCGCTAGACTTATCTAGACCTGTTTCCTGCAAATTGCTTTCCAGAACCTTGTAACAAGCGAATTGTCGTACAAGTTTCTTCCATGGAAAATGCTTCTCGCGCGCCTCCCGGCCAGGTGACGAAAATCTCGTCGACTTGGGTTTCTTTTCCAAGCCCAAAATGGAGTTCAGTGCCGTAGTGACTTTGATATCCACGCCCTGCATGTACCATTGCAACTTGTTTGCTTCTTCCAGCCGAAACTTGCACACGGGCTCCGATTGCGTCACGGTTGGTACTGGTTCCAATCAATCGAACATTGATCCAATTGCCGACGTTTGCTGTCTGATTGTCCAGTAAAGTGGGTCGCGAATTGGCGTTGAGCAAAACACAATCGATGTCGCCATCACGATCAAAATCTTCAAAGCCAGCACCGCGACTGCTCTCCGAGATTTCTAGTCCGGGTCCAGATGACTTGGAGACATCCGTGAACCTGCCATGTCCATCATTGAGCATCACTGTGTTCGGTACTCGATACGAGGTTCGGTCATCGATCGCCTCTATATTCTTCAAGAAGTGTCCGTTGGCAAACAAGACATCCAGATCTCGATCGTTGTCGAAATCGACTAATCCAACGCCCCAATTGGTGTGAGCGAGGACCGTGCTGCCAACGCGAGAAAGTCGGCTTTTGTCTTCAAATATCCCGTCTCCGGCATGCCGGTACATCACCGGCGTTTGGCCTGTATAGTTGGTTATTAGAAGATCAATTCGACCATCGTTGTCATAGTCCCCGGCATCGACACCCATGCTTCCGTTGGCGTTGCCACCCAAATCAAAAGCCAAACCTGAGACCAACGCCTGATCAACAAAATGCCCCATT
The DNA here is from genome assembly GCA_031363425.1 of Pirellula sp. GTDB lineage: Bacteria > Planctomycetota > Planctomycetia > Pirellulales > Pirellulaceae > JBKCUI01. The sequence continues at coordinate 1,183 of JANLUJ010000737.1, read as the reverse complement.
CCATCATTTACAAAAAACTGATTGGGAGCTGCGTCACTGCATACAAAGATGTCGGCATCATCGTCGTCATCAAAGTCTCCGCAGATGACACCCATGCTAGGTCCGGCTGCAACGGCGATGCCCGATGAAATGCTTACGTCGGCAAAAGTTCCATCTCCAAGATTGCGGTAAAGATTATCGCTTGCAGGCGGAAAATCCTTGGGGCCGGGCGGGTAGGGTGACGAGCGCGGTGCATCCGAGTACTGGTCGTATGAAAACTCCACGTAGTTACTAGCGAATATGTCTAGCAATCCATCACTATCGATATCCAAACATGCGATTCCCGAACCAAACCGCATGTCAAGTTGTTCCAATCCGACCTTATTTGCCAGTGCAAAAGTTCCATCGCCGTTATTAATATACAACTCGATGTTACCAAAATTGCTGGTTATAAGATCTTGGTCGCCATCGTTGTCAAAATCGGCAGACACGGCCCCCATCGCAAAGCTTCCACTGCTGACGCCGGCAGCCAGCGTCACGTCGCTAAACGTCCCGTCTTGGTTGTTTCGATACAACGTATTTCCCTTGCGATTGCTTTTTGCAGTTTGCTTTTCAAGGCTTGGCGACAATTCATAACCATTCAATAAATAGATATCGGTCCAACCGTCGCCATCGAAATCGAAGAGGGCCAAGCCTGTCATCATCAATTGTGGCAAGTAGTTCTTTGGGCTACCACCATCGAAATGTTGAGCAACCACACCGGCGTTTTGCGCTTGATCGACGAACAAGAACGGAGACTGAGCTTCCATTCTCGCACTCAGCAACCAAGAGACCATGCCGACGAGAATAGTAGCAAGTTCTTTTTGATTCATTGGTTTTTCAATAAACGCCGCATTGGACACCCGACTCTGAACCAAACACGACGTCTTCGTAAATATCGGTGAGTGGAATTTCGATAGCGACTGTCGACAAAGTCAATGTGCTGGTGGGATGGCCGACATGCTTGGTTCCTTTCCGAATAACGACCCCCTTTATGATCGTCGATACTGCATTACGTTGCAATGATTGTCGCTACTCGCTACCAATCAATCCAGTTCCAATTAGGCTGTACTGCCCTTTTGGCTGTGCCGTCCTTGGTGGTTTTGGTTCGGATTCCTCCGGCTTTGAGGGTCGTCGGACCTCTTACGTATTGGCTGACGATGAC
>JANLUJ010000728.1:0-1914 GCA_031363425.1 Pirellula sp. | reverse complement strand
GACCTGGTAAGCCTCCAAAATGCTTACCAGAACTTCTCGGCCACCCCGCGTCACCCCACCCTCTCACTGGTCCCCTTTTTGGCTGCCGCGCTGGCTCCCTTTTTGACTGCCATTTCCATGCCGAACAGCCGTTGCCCGTCCATGCTCCATGTGAGCTTCTTCAAGCTCGAATTGCCATCGCTTAGTTCGAGCAATTCCTCGCACGATTCAGGATCGATAATTTTGACGCGTGCATTATTACCGGCAACCGCAAGCCGAGATTGATCGGGGGACCAGGCCAAGCAGGTAATTGTGGCACGAAGGATCTGTCCATTCGATATTTGCTTGCCGGTTTGAGCGTCCCAACAAATGACATCACCTGATGGACCTCCTGAGGCGATGCGATTTCCACTTGGATCCCATTCAATGGCGGTCGCAGCTTGGCGCAAATTACCGTGCTGCATGCGATGAACTGTTTTCCCGCTGTCGGTATCGAATATGTAAGCCCACCCAGCATTGGCAAGATTGCCGCCATCCGATTCCATGCCCGGGCCTGCGAATCCGAGCCTTTGACTGTCCTGTGCCCATTTGAGTTGTCCGAAGCCGTTCACTCTCCATGAACAGATTTGCTGTTGTTTGACGATGCTCCAAACTCTAATAAAGCCGGCCTCCATACAGGCAACTCGCGATCGGTCCGGCGACCAAACGACTGAAATTTTCGGATTAGTCTGGGAAGTTGCGATAGCCGACTGTATGAAGCCTGGGAGCCAATCGGAATGTTGCTTGTTTATCTCCAGATGTGCAAGCTTGACCAAAGCTTCAATATCCGTTTTCGGAGCAACGAACCGCAAATCGAATACAGATTTCTCGATGCCGTCGTCTTTCAGCGAGGCAGTTTCCAGATCCAATAATTTATCTTCTTGCGACTCAAGGATCACTCCAAACAGCGAACTGTCCTTTAGTAGCGTGAAGTCAATCGCGGGGGATGGAGCAACTGCAAATCGCTTGAATATAGAATGATGCGCAAGGTTCCAGATGTGGACCCTTTTGTCGGAGCTGACGCTGGCGAGATAGTTACCGCTCGGATCCCAACACACGGCATTCACTGCGGCATCGTGACCGTATAGGGTCGCAAAATTCTTGCATTCGGGAAGGCTCCAGACTTTAACCACTCCGTCGAAACCGCTCGTTGCAAACTTAGTATTACCGAATACCGCCACGCTTTCGCATGCGCCGAGATGTGCAGTGAACTTCGCCGCGACTTTCCACGTGTCCGTATCAATGACGTTGCACTGTCCTTTGTTATCCACGGCGATTAGATGTGCTCCGTCAGCCGTAAACCCAAGCGACAGACAATCTTGCGTTTGATCAAGATCCGGGATTAGCGTGCCGTCAACTGGATTCCATACTCGCAATCCACTACCGGCTGTCGCGATGTATTTGCCCTCGGGATGCCACGCAACGCCATTCACGAAACCCTTCTCGTAATTCAACGTCTTGATGCACTCCTTGGTGGCGACGTCCCAAATGCGGCAGGTCGAATCCCCCGCAGTGGATGCTAGCCGCAGTCCATCCGGACTCCATGCGAGACACCCCAGAGATTCCTTGTGCCCTAACATTACGTGCTTCTCGTCGGTCGCTGAATTCCAAATGCGAATGGCATTCTCATTACCGACGCTGCCCCATGCGAACTGCATACTATCTGGACTCCAGGCAGCGGCCCTTTTAAACGTAAGACCATTCCCAAGCCGCTTCTCGATCTTACCGGTGGCTGCATTCCAGATAACTGCGCCATCGTAGCCCACTGATCCAATGAACTTACCATTTGGGCTCCATGCGTAAGCGCCCACGTCAACCAGTAGGGATTTTGTCGCAAATCGGCTAGGCGGTCGCGTTCCGCTTTTCTTTCGCGGCGAGCATTCGCTTGGCTCGGTC
>JANLUJ010000946.1:0-1188 GCA_031363425.1 Pirellula sp. | reverse complement strand
CACTCGATTTGAAAATCGAACTTGGCCGAACTCGAATGCATCTCGATGAGATCTTGCAACTACGCAAGGGATCCGTAGTAACACTGGATAAATTGGCTGGAGATCCAGTCGATGTCTATGTCAATGGGCGTCTGGTCGCCCGCGGTGAAGTATTGGTCTTAAACGATAACTTCTGCGTTCGAGTGGCTGAACTTGTTGGTAGCGACTCGCTTCACTAGGCCAGACTCATGCAAAATAGAATTCTCCTGCGACAGCCGAAAAGCCAATTTCGTATTGCTCCATTGTATTGGATTATTTGTCTGATCGGTTTTTCCAATGTCGTAAATGCGCAATCTCGAACGGAGTGGCCAACGGCTCAACCCGCTTCCAATGACCCGACACTGGTCCGGCCACAAGGTTTTAGCGTTCCCCAATCTAGCTCTCGGAACGCACCTCAGACTATCGGTCAGCCCAACGGACAACGGTTCTTCGAAGTTGGTTCCAATTCGAACGCGCCACCTCAACCTCCCGTTTCGGCAGTTAGTGAACCGACCAGGTCTGCAGTACAGCCAGCAAGCTGGTCCACCGCAAGCTCAGATTCGATTGGCAAAACGAAAACGCGCGTTCCGATCGAGATCAGGGCTTCCGCGAAAGAGAATCCAGGAAGCCTTGCAAAGCCCAATAGCACATGGACTGCAGCGTTGTCGATGTTCCTGTCGCTGGCAGTCGTATTGAGCTTCTTTCTACTCGTGGCCTGGCTTTTGAAGAAATCACAGCCAAATTCGTTCGTGAAATTACCAGGGGATGTAGTCCAAGTAATGGGGCGTACCCCAATGGCTCCTCGACAGCAAATGTACGTTGTTCGATTTGGCAGCAAGATGCTTCTGATCAGCCATCAACCGGGCCAAACGCAAACGCTTGGCGAGATCAACGACGCGGACGAAGTGCAGCGGCTAGCAGGACTCTGCGAGGCCAATCATCCGGGCAGTATTTCCAATTCGTTTCGCGATGTACTGAAGCAAGTCGCCTTGGGCAAATCCGATCCAGAGGCAAAGCCTACTCTCCGCCTCAACCGAGGACGTTAGCGGCGTCCCACAAGCGACTGACACTGAGAGCGCCTTGTCGATTGCGAAGTCAGTGCTATTGAGCTAGCGCCAGCGCAGAGTCGCAACCAGCGGCAAGTGGTCTGAAGCCACAGTTGCATCGAGC
>JANLUJ010000642.1:0-6113 GCA_031363425.1 Pirellula sp. | reverse complement strand
TCAATGCTAACACCACAAAGTCAATGCTAACACCACAAAGTCAGGGCTAACACCACAAAGTCAGGAAGTCGTCTCAGCGGACGGTCTGTCAGGTTTTTCCTGATTGTCGGCCAGATCCTAGGCACTAAACTCAGCTTGGCGTTGGGCGAGTACGAGTTTGATCGAACTTACCTTCCAAGGTTCAATTAAACAAGGTTTGGTATGAAATTCGATTGCAATTCTCGGTTCGACAACAACGCGATTCGGTTTGTTTTTAAATGGTGCGAGCGAAGGTCGTTGCTCGTCTTGGTTTTATTTGCCTGGACGACTGCGTACTGGGTTGACCCTTGCTGGGCACAGCAGGCGAATGTGGATTCGAAGCCTCAGAAGATTAATACTTTGTATTGGCTTTTGCAGGTTTCCGGCCCAATTGGAGTCCTCATCTTTTTTTTATCCATTTACTTTGTTGCAGTCGCCGTCAAACAAGCAATTGAGCTTCGACTGTCTGTGGCCGCTCCGCCAGAAACGGTAGATGCAGCTACGAAGTTGATTGAGGAAAGAAAGCCGAAGGATTTATTGGCCTTGCTTAACGAGGATGATTCGTTTTTTAGTCAAGCGTTGACTGCAGGGATTTCTGAGCTGCGTTTTGGAATCGAAGAGGCACGAGAAAAACTGGATCGCAAAGCCGAAGTCCTTACCGTTCAAATGGAGCGGTCGATTAGTATTCTGGCAGTCATTGGCACGCTTGGGCCTATGATTGGTTTGTTGGGCACACTCCAGGGAATGATCAGCAGTTTTAGTGTCATTGCAATTTCCGGGGTCGCACTCGACGCTGCCAAAGTCGCAGAGGGCATTTCACAGGCCTTGGTAATAACGTTCGAAGGGGTTTTGTTGTCGGTACCCGCCATATTCTTGTACTCCATATTCAGAAACCGTATCTCGCAAATTTCCGTTGAGACTACCATGCTGGCCGACGACTGTTTGAGATCTGTCTATCGCTTGTTGAAGTCAAAGCCGGTCTCTCCAGAAACTCCCGCTTAGCAATTCCCCCGCAAACGCGTTGCGTTCGATGTCGTAAAGAACCCATAAACTAAACAATGTCTACGTCACATAGCGCCGAACAATGCGAGCCAAATCTTGTGCCGATTCTAGATATGGTTTTCCAACTCATTACGTTTTTCATGCTCGTAATCAATTTCAAAGCGGTCGACGTCGATAAAGATTTGGTTCTGCCGGTTGTTGGGGCTGCGGATCCAGTGGATCAAGGTGGCCAAGGCGACTTGTTGGTTCTCAATATACGAAGTGATGGAACGGTTCAAGTCCGAGGCGCAATTCAACCCAGCATTGATCTTTTTCTTCGAGGGGAGTCTCGGGCTGTAGCAATGTTGCAAGATGTCAAACCTGACCAAGCACTTCCAGTAACGGCGGTTTTGCGGGTAGACAAGAAGGTGGCTTTCGAAACGCTTATGAAGGTCGTCGACACCTGTAAAGCGAATCGCTTCAGTAAAATTGACTTCGTGGTCGTTCGAAAAAAAGACGAGTTAAGCCCTTAAGCTTAGAAGAGTAATTACAATGATTCGCAGAACTCGTCGCCGAAAACGTAAGCATGCGGAAGCGGAGGTTCAATTGAACATGGCTGCAATGCTCGACATGGCTTTTCAACTCCTTGCGTTTTTCATTCTGACCTTTCGAGCATCGCCAATCGAAGCGCAAATCGCTTTGAGGCTTCCAGATAGTCCTCAAGCCACCACGAGTTCGAGCGTACCAATCGACTCCACTCCAGACCCAATGGATGACATCAATTTTCCGCTTCCGATAGAACTCTATGCTCTGCCAACCGGCGAACTTGAGAAAGTAGTGATTGGGTCACGGGTGATGAAAGCAAATGATCCAGCCGAAACGATGCAATTGTTCCGACAAGAAATGGTAAGCTTGTTTGCGACCCCTATTTTTGATTCTGTCGTAGTTAAAGTTGGAAAGGACTTGCATTATGAACCGCTCATGCAAGTTATTGATTTTTGCACCAAACAAAAGGCAAAAGATGGTTCACCGATGTCAAAAATCTCCATGTTGCCACTCAAATAACGTCCTTGATAGGCAACGCATCTAATGGCCGGCATTCGTAATCGATCCACCTGGAGTAGCCAGTCAGCGATTCCACGACTCGGCTTCTTGCTCTATATCCTTGCCTTAGCAATTGTAGTCTGGCCAAAATTGCGGCTCGTCCATGAAGGTGCGGTACCGCGGATTCCTGACCCGGAAGGGACCACAGTACTCAATTCTGCCGACACTGGTTCGTCGACACTCGTTACTTCAGACCAACTTCCTGAAAAGCGCGACTCAGAAAACAACCTCGATTTAAATATCTTAAGAAAGCCAGAGGAGGATCTCGAACTGGATTCGCAGTCAAGAGACTTGCTGTCGCTTGTGACAGACAACACTCTGAGAATGTCCAAACGCGAGATGCCAGCCTATTGGGCGTTAGTTCGTAAAAGCGCGAACTCGTCGTTCAACCAACTTCACGAAAAAGCAAACCCACGAACCAAGTTCAATGATTTTTATAGCGACCCTGCAAAGCATCGCGGCGAATTGGTTTCTCTCGATATTGTCGTTCGTCGGGTAACTCGATTTGAAGCGGATGCTGGGAATTCTTCTGGAGTCAGTAGCGTTTACGAAATATGGGGATCCACCGATCAGTCGCATGCTTGGTTGTATGTTTTCATTACGGACAGACTACCCAACGGCTTCGACGAAGAAACACTTTTGCGAAAAAAAACGGCGTTCGCCGGCTATTTTTTGAAGCTGCTCGCATATCAGCCTGGAAGTGCACCACCCAATGCAAAACCACTCGTTGCACCTTTGTTGGTCGGTAGATTCGATGATATTACGCAATCATCGCCATCCTCCAAGGAAAACTTTCCTGTATGGGCTTCATGGGGCCTAACCACTACTATTGTCCTGATGGCAGTTTTTTTTTCCGTCCGGGTATTTCGAAATGCCAAGCAAGCAAAGCGAACCAAGCGAGACCGTCGCATCGACCTAAATGACTTACCTGCTTCGTGGTTCCAATCGGACATGAAAAACGAATGACTCTCTTGGCGAGTCAATTCATGTTGCGACTTTTTTCGTGCTTCTTCCTTGCAAACAGTTAAATGGGCTCTTCGACCTTTTCTGTAGAATGGCCATGTTCCAGTCGTTGCAGAGTTTTTAGACTAGGCTCGTCCTGCTTAGAGAATTCCGCAAACTGTTCAGTATCTGCTCGAGCGTCTCCTTTGCATCTCCAAATAGCATCCGATTGTTTGCTTTGTAGAAAAGAGGGTTGTCTACTCCTGCGTAGCCAGACGCCATGCTCCGCTTCAAAACGATCGATGTTGTTGCTTTCCAAACCTCAAGGACGGGCATACCCGCAATTTGACAAGTTGGGTCCTCTTGGGCTGCAGGATTGACGATATCGTTTGCCCCAATCACCATCGCGACGTCAGTACCTGAAAATCGCTCGTTGACCTCATCCATTTCGTAGACAATATCATAGGGAACTTTGGCTTCGGCGAGCAATACGTTCATGTGACCTGGCATCCTACCTGCAACTGGATGGATCGCAAACTGTACTTCGACACCTCGCTCTCGTAGCAAATTCGTAATCTCGCAGATCACATGCTGTGCACGCGCCACGGCCAATCCATAGCCAGGTACAATGATGACACGTTTTGCATCGCTCATCAGGTTTGCAGCCTCGTGAGACGATATGGATACCACATCGCCATGCATTTGGGGTTTTCCTTGGATTGGTGCGGAACCACTCTCGGCTCCAAATCCTCCGGCGATCACCGAAAGAAACCTTCGATTCATGGCTTCGCACATGATATAGGAGAGTATGGCACCGCTCGATCCGACGAGGGCCCCAGTGACAATTAACAAATCATTCGAAAGCATAAATCCGGTCGCTGAGGCTGCCCAACCAGAATAGCTATTTAGCATCGAAACCACGACAGGCATGTCTGCGCCACCAATGGCGATGACAAGATGAATTCCAAATGCCAAAGCGACTGCCAGCATCAAAAGCATGGAAATGGATCCGACCGCTTTTGATTCGGAGGCCACAAAGAAATAACCGAGAGCAATAACCAGAATCAATCCGCATAAGTTCAGCCAGTGCCTGCCAGGAATGAGCCATGGTTTTCCGCTCATTCTTCCTGAAAGTTTGCCAAACGCGATCAACGATCCAGAAAACGTAACGGCACCAATGAATATGCCGATATAGATCTCAATCAGATGAATGCTTTCGTCGATACCATCTGCCTTTGCAGCCGAAGCATAATAACTGATCAAGCCGATAAGAACTGCCGCAAGTCCGACCAAGCTGTGCATCAGCGCTACCAATTCAGGCATTTGCGTCATCTCAATCTTCTTTGCGGCGATGAAACCTATCGGTCCTCCAATCGCGAGTGCAATAACCAAACAAGCCAGCCCCGAAATCGTCCAATTGGACCAGAGTATGGTAGTCATCATGGCCAGCGACATTCCGGCGATGCCAAACGTGTTGCCTCGAATCGCGGTTTCTTGCTTACTAAAGCCGCCCAGACTCAGAATAAAAAGGACAACAGCACCCAAATAGGCTGCCAGCATCAGAGATACATTATTCATTCCATAGTCTCTATTTCTCTACTATTAAATCAATGCCTACATCCGAATATCGTTATCGACGAAACATGGCAAGCATCCGCTGAGTGACCGCGAAACCACCGAACATGTTGATTGCCGTCAGTGTCAATGCAACTCCCGCAAGCAGCTGAATGACAATACTTGAACCTGTCAATTGCATTACCGCGCCTATGCCAATGATGCTGCTGATGGCATTGGTGACGCTCATGAGCGGAGTGTGGAGAGCAGGAGTGACATTCCAAACAACCATATAACCAACAAAACAGGCTAAAACAAAAACGGTAAAGTGGGCGATGAAAGCTGGTGGCGCAAAGCTGCCAATTAACATCAGAAAAAGGATTCCAATGGTTACCAAAACGAACGGCTGTCCAGTGCGAGTCTTTTTGGTAACAAGGTGACCTGGAGGGGCTTTTTGCGAAACGACAGGACTTGAGGCACCCGAGGGCAATGCCGGCTTCGGAATCGGCGGCGGCCAAACAATCTCGCCTGCAAGCACAACAGTTGTGCCACGAGTTAGATCGTCCTGCATATCGATTGCAAGCTTACCATCCCCATTTGGACACAGGTATTCGATCAATCGCAAGATGTTGGTCGCGTAGAGATTGCTTGATTGCTTTGCAAGCCGACTCGGCATATCGGTATATCCAACAATGGTGATTCCATTCCTGACTACAACGGTACCCGGTTCAGTCAATTCACAATTGCCACCTTGCTCAGCCGCCAAGTCGACGATAACACTGCCAGGCTTCATCGACTCGACCATTCCGGCAGTGATCAATTTGGGCGCCGGTTTGCCTGGCACTTGAGCAGTCGTGATGATGATGTCAACGTCGATCGCTTGCCGAGCGTAGGTGTCGCGTTGAGCTTTTTGATATCCTTCACTCATTGTCCTAGCATATCCCCCGTCGCCAGTCCCCTTCTCCTCAAAAAGAACAGGCACGAACTCGGCACCCATGGAACGAATCTGGTCCGCTACTTCAGGTCGCGTATCGTTGGCTCTCACAATTGCACCAAGTCCATTTGCCACGCCAATCGCGGACAATCCGGCTACTCCTGCGCCCACGACAAAAACTTTTGCTGGCGGAATCTTTCCTGCAGCGGTCACTTGGCCTGTGAAGAATCGACCGAAATGGTGTGCAGCTTCGATCACGGCGCGATAGCCCGCGATATTAGCCATGGACGTCAATGCATCCATTCTCTGCGCGCGCGATATGCGTGGGACGCAATCCATTGCGAGAACTGTAGATCGTTGGGATGCAAAAAGTTTCATCAACTCGGGCTGTTGTGCTGGCCAAATGAAACTGATCAACCATGATCCCGAACGCATTCGTTCAACTTCGCTTGAAACCGGCGAACGCACCTTGAGGATCAAATCGGCTGTAGACCAGAGTACATCACTGTTTTGAAGTACTGCACCGGCTTCTAGATACGTGTCGTCTGCGTAATCCGAACCCACTCCAGCTCCAGGTTCG
>JANLUJ010000601.1:0-3750 GCA_031363425.1 Pirellula sp. | reverse complement strand
ATGGTTTGCAAGCAGTCAACTGCGGTATGGGTCAAGAACGAGTCGCAGCCGCCAGGCAATGGCCCACTGTTGCATTACGCTGATGCGATTTGTGTTCCGTTATTGTTCGAGGGCAAAACCATTGGTGTGATCCATTTGTACCGCGACCAGGAGGTATTCGAGAAGCACTCGTTTGATTTTACCATTGCTTCTGCAAGTTTCCTTGCAGCTTCCTTGGTCCGAGCTCGAAATGAATCCTCGCTGAGGTTTGATCACGGACGACTGCAGGTGAAGAACGCCGACTTCGACGAACTTCTTGGCGACAGCCCATTGATGTTAGAACTAAAAGAACGCATTAAGCGGGTGGCGAAAGCGACCGGCAGCATTTTGATCCGCGGTGAAAGCGGCGTCGGCAAGGAACTCGTTGCGCGAGCCATCCACAAAGCTAGTACGCGAGCTGATCGACCGATGTTGAGCGTCAATTGCGCTGCGATGCCGAGCGAACTCATGGAAAGCCAGCTCTTTGGTCACGTGAAGGGGGCCTTTACAGGAGCCGACAAAGATCATATCGGTTGGTTCCAGCAGGCTCATGGTGGTACGCTGTTTCTCGATGAGATCGGGGAAATGACACTAGCCGGACAAGCCAAATTGCTGCGAATTCTAGAAGGGCATCCGTTTCTTCCGGTTGGAGGTCGAAAGGAAGTCCGAGTGGATGTTCGAGTGTTTACGGCGACAAACCGAGATTTGAGCGAATTTGTGGCTGACAAGCGATTTCGTGAGGACTTGTATTACCGACTGAGTGTCTTTGAAATGAAAGTCCCTCCGCTTCGACAACGAGGGGGCGACATCTCATTGCTTCTAAACCACTTCCTCGAGCATTTCGGCCGACAGCATGGTCGCATGCAGATCAGACTGAGCGAAGCGGCCAGGAAAAGGTTGCTTGAATACAATTGGCCAGGCAACGTCAGGCAGCTTCGCAACATTGTCGACAGCGCTATCGTGCTGGCAACCGCCGACGAAATCCAAGCGTCGGATCTAACACTGCACGAATCCAAAACCGAGGTGTTCGACACTTTGAACATCGAACAATGGGAGAAAAGACTCATCCAAGAAGCCATGCGACGCACTCGTGCAAACATTCCGGAAGCGGCTGAGTTACTCGGGATCTCGCGAGCGACAATGTATCGCAAATTGGAGACGTACGCGATCGACAAAGACGAATTTGAAAAACGCTGACGATTACTCAAACAGGGTTAAACAGGGTTAAACAAGTCGCAAGTATCGCCAACCCATGTTTAACCGATCGAGGCCCTAAAGCCTCGATCGCGGGCGGCAGGGATTGGCATCCAGAGCCGCATACCCTGGTGGGTTAGGTACGATTCCAAGTCGGCCCGCCGCTGTCGCGGGTTAAACATGTTGCATTGTTACTTTGGCTTTGCAGAATCCTCGGCTTGCTTTTGACGCAAATAGCGATGGCATTCGATGCATTGAACGGTCAAATTGACATATCCAAGTGCGGCGCGATCCAGATTTTCTTCATGCGCGGCTTTGGTTATGACATTCAAGGCCCGTCGAAAGTCGGCGCTGTGATCGAGATAGTCAAGGGTGGTATGTGCGTTCCAACTACTTTGAAGACTGAGCGCATTGAGCGCTTGGGTTTCCTTGGCAATCTGTTCATAGTCTTCCGTAGCTAAACCTTCCAGGATCCCCTTTGTATGATCGAGTTTCATTTGCATGAATGGCTTTAGCTGACCCTTATCGGATTGGTTAGCTTGCTCTTGCGGGTTACCATGCAATCTCAACATACTAAGAGCAATCGCGCAGGCAGGAATTGCAATAATCAAAAATCGCTTCATGTTTGGGGTTCCGCTTGATTTTATCGGGGTTCGCGAGGAAGTAAGTAGCACACGTTTTCAGACTCTTGTTCTTCGTGTTGTTCCAGGACGTCAAGGATCAGGCCGAGTTCATAAACACCTTTTTTCCATGCATCGCTTTCAGACTCGGCGTCTTGCAGACGATCAATAAGGTGCTTCAATCGGCTGGAAATATGGGCATGGTCCCTTTCAGACTGGCGTTGTGCCGCATCCGCCTCCGGCGAGCTACCGCAATGGACTTCTCGAAGTTGTTTGCCGATTGTCTCTTCGATTGCGAAATGACTGCTGAGTTTCTGGTGCAGATCGGTCAGTTTTTGTACGGTCTCTCGAAATTGGGCCGTTCGCAATTTAGATTGGCGATCAATCCATTCCGAAAGTTCGACGGCATACCTATCGAGTATTTGGTGTTCAGATTTCCATTGCTCGAATAGCACGTCGACCTGAGGCGTGTCTTGCGTTTTCATAATGGTCCTCGTGGTTAATTCTAGAAACTTCGAACAAACGCACTCTAGTGCAAGTTCGATGCCAAGAATCTCAATATCGAAACGCTCCAAAATCGCTGGCGATGGATTGACCCTATTCCGATGCGATAAAGAAGTGAGTCAATTTGAATCACATGCGCAACCGATGGATGTGCCAAGGCCAGCCTTGATCCGGCCTCTATTCGATCTTCCGAGCGAGATCGTTCGATTTAAGCACCCTGACTAGGCACAGCCCAAACGAAAAAACCTCGATTGAACGCGAGGTTCAACCGAGGCTTTTTAAAAGGTTAGGATAACAATCGAAGACATGTGCTAGTTTGGCTTCGGCCAACCATGCGATGTGCTTCTTGGTTAGTCGAGGAACCCGACTAATTCTTGTGATCGGCTTGGTTGTTGAAGTTTGCGAACCGCTTTGGCTTCAATTTGACGAATGCGTTCACGCGTCACTTTGAAGATGTGGCCCACTTCCTCCAGCGTATAGCTATAACCATCCCCGAGTCCGTAACGGAGTTTGATGATTTCGCGTTCGCGGTAACTCAGTGTTTTTAGGACTGCGTTGATCCGAGTGCGAAGCATCTCTTGTCCGGCCCCGATAGCAGGGCTCTCGGCCGTTCCATCAGGCAGCAAGTCGCCGAATTGGCTATCCTCGCTGTTGCCGACTGGACGATCGAGCGAGATCGGGTACCGGCTCATAGCCAATACACGCCTAGCTTCTTCGATTGTTGTTTCCGCACGACGAGCGGTTTCTTCAAGGGTCGGCTCGCGTCCCAACTCCTGCAGCAATTGCCGCGAAACATTTCTAACTCGGGACATGGTTTCCACCATGTGCACGGGAATACGGATGGTTCGGCTTTGGTCTGCAACAGCTCGGGTAATAGCTTGACGAATCCACCAAGTGGCGTACGTACAGAACTTAAACCCGCGGCGATACTCAAATTTATCGACAGCTCGCATCAGTCCTGCGTTGCCCTCTTGGATCAGATCCAGGAAGCTCAAACCGCGATTCCGATACTTCTTGGCGATAGAAACCACTAAACGAAGATTGCCTTCGCTCAACTGCTTCTTGGCGCGTTGATACTCGGTGAAAACTTTCTTGACCATCTTTACGCGTTTACGTAAAGATGTTGGCGTCTCTTGGGTTGCAACCAGAATCTGACGAAACTCACGTCGCAATTGAGCCACTTGTGAGGGGGCTACTTGGTGCGATTTGAGAGTTGCCAAATCGTGCATGATCTCGTCGACGCGGTCGCTCAATCGCTCGAGCACTCCAATCATCGTTTCGATCCGCTGGGTACGCAGGCCCAATTCCTCGATCAGTCGGACCGACTTTCGACGGCGACGGGCGAGGGACTGCCATGCTTCATGGCGCTTTTTGACTGGCATCGATTTGCTCAGCGCGTTGCGGTAATCGCGAC
>JANLUJ010000538.1:0-1032 GCA_031363425.1 Pirellula sp. | reverse complement strand
GGTTTTCAAAAATAGGGGGTGAGATGGTGCCCCATATCCAAATCGAAGAAGCAATCATTGAAATCGTCGGTGAAAGTGAAGATGTGTTGAACATCGGAGTCACCAGTATCCCTGACGAGAAAAAAGGGGAACGCATTATTGTCCTACATACAAAACTGACCAAATCTCCAAGCGAGATCGTTAAAGGGCTTACAGCGAAAGGCTTCCCCAACCTATTCCTGCCCTCGGAGGATAGTTTTATACAGGTGGAAGCCATCCCTTTGCTTGGGACGGGCAAATTGGACTTGCGAGGTCTACAGCAACTTGCCAAAGAAAAGACACAGGCTTAACGATGCCTAATTCGAAGACAAGCACGGAAATGAAATCAACCGGCATCTTGAGTGATCGATCTTTTTGGGGGCTAGCGATTACTCAGTTCTTTGGTGCATTCAATGACAACTTGTACAAGCAATTGATGTTGTTGTTGGCCATCCCCGCGATTGGTGCGAATATCAGTGAGGATACTCAAGGCTGGGCGACAACCGTCTTTAGTTTGCCCTTTGTATTGCTCAGCAGTTTGGCAGGTTATCTTTCGGATCGGCACAGCAAGAGCCGTATAATCGTCTTATGCAAAATTGCTGAAATCGCGATTACGCTACTGGCGGTGGTTGCCTTTCTTTCCTATGCCAGGCTTGGTGATGTCGGAACGTGGAGTGTGTTGGTTTTGATGGGTGTTCATAGCACATTCTTTGGGCCGGGCAAGTATGGAATTCTTCCGGAGTTGTTTCAACAAGATGAACTTCCGAGAGCGAACGGTCTAATTCTCATGTCAACCTTCCTAGCGATCATTTTGGGAGTCGTAACGGCTGGACTACTTAAGGATCTTTTGGTTGTTGAAAATGCAGATGGTATGGCCGACTATAGTAACCTTTGGATCGGCTCGTTGGTTTGTACCGGAATAGCGGTAATCGGCGCATTGACATCGCTCATGATTCGACACACTCCCCCCGCGCAACCCAACGCTGAACTCTCGTTTGCAGACCTCGGACTGCC
>JANLUJ010000529.1:0-2506 GCA_031363425.1 Pirellula sp. | reverse complement strand
TTTGCATGTAGTCAAGATCTGTGTGAAGTTGGGTTGGTACTGCTTTCCAAGCAGTTGAGGACAACGTTGAGGACAACTGCTCTACACTGCTTCCGCCCAAATGTTTGAATGTCGAGAAGTGGCAGTAGCGACTTGGTCGCGATAGAATAGACGAGAATCCACTACCAAAGAGCTAGTGACTTTAACAATCGAGTCGCTTGCAAGTACAATAGCGTGTTGCAATCGGTCCGGACGGAATGGTGGGGTAGTCTTCAAGGGAAATTGTATTATGCCAGAATTCAAAATCGACTTGTCCCAAGTCAATTTTCCGAGCAAGGATGGGGACGTCAACGAATATATCAATCCAGAAGCGGTTGCGAGCACACAGCACTTTTCGAGAAATAGGAAGGTGATCTTTGTCAATGGAATGGGGAACACCGGTCGCGACCATGCCGAATCGGCGATGGCCCTGTCCCTCGTGCAAATGTGCCCAGTCATTGGAGTGTTCAATCTCTCGGATGGGTTTGTAAAGGACATATGGCAGTGCCTCGTCGACAAGAATCAGTTTCAAGGTTTATCGTCGTCCGCTCAGACAAAAGTGGAATCCCGAAATAGCTTTTGGAATTGGATCGCTCGCGGAAATCGAACATCCGAACAAGCCATGCTGGACGCGTTGTCTCGCAATCCAGTTCAAGCATCGCTCTTCAAGGTGTTGCGACAACCCGAGAATCGAACCCGAGAAATCTTTGCGCATAGCCAAGGCAACTTGATCCTTTCCAATGTTCTTCAAGGAATTGCGGCGGTGGACGGGCCGGAAGCATTGCAAGGGCGAGTTGTGCATACGTTTGGTTCGCCCGCGGTCTTTTATCCAGATGGAATTCAGAAGTTCGAACACGGGTACACTTTTGATCCTGTCAATTGGCTGTCCGGTTTTGATACCTCATTTACCATTTCCAAAGTTGGCATGCCATCCGGTTCCAAGAATCCGATAACTCATGGTTTCTTGTGGTATCTCCAAGATGACCCGCGATTTGTCATCAATCGTTTTCGCGTTGGCGGTTGGGGAATGACCTTCAATATGGATGAAGCGGGACTGGCAAAGTGCTTAGTAGCCATGGAAACGAACTTGCCTCGCGTTACAAAAGTTATGGATCATCTTGACCAACATCACAACAGCGATGCTGACGATGTCGCGGTCTTGTATGTTCAGGAAGTCAGCAAAAATCAACGGATGCGAGCGAGCCTCAAAGCCAATCCGACCTTGGTCAATCTCCTAGTCAAAGTGCTCGATGAGGGTTGGACCTCCTCCGAAGAGAAAGAGGCTATCAACTGGTTGAGATCGCTGTAAAGTGGGATAGGCTTCCAGCCTGTCGCATGAGCTCTTTTACGAACCAACCAAGCCCTAAGTTAGACGACGCAGACCTCACCGGAGCACGGTGGCGGGCATGCCACCCTGCATGGGATCTCGGTAGTTCGTACCTGGCGACATTCCCCAGCTTTGCTGTGGCGTTGCGTACGGGCTAGTGTTCGGGCGGAAGTTCACTCCGTTCTGGTTAGTAAGCCCCCACATGTACGGTTGTGGGACAGGGGCATTCGATGCTACATGGTTTGTGTTTCGGTTGTTACTGAACAAACTGTTGCCGAACAAACTACCCGTACCGGAAGCAAAACTCGGCCAATTGAAAAGTGGCCGCGACGCCGTATTGGTGTAGGGATAAATTGGATTCGGTGTCGCAACGAAGTTTGAGTTGCCACTAGCTCCATTTCCGTAATAGCCGGCCAGGGTGTTCGGGTCTGGGCGCAGCGGAACAGCCGGAAGGACCAAATTGGTTCCGGACGCCTGGTTGTTTGCAGCCATCGACGGGATCACTTGGTTATTCGGCGGGTAATACGGGGTTGGATTGTAATTGGGACTAGGGTAATACGGAGGGGGAGCTTGAGCTAACCATGGGCGAATTGGACCAGTTTGGTAGTTTGGATTGTACGGATAGTCGATGGGCCGGGTCGGAAATCGAGAAGTGTTTCGATTGGCTTCTGCGATCTGCGCAGCTTGCTGAATCAAGTTTGGATTGTTGCCAACTGTCATGTTGTTGGGCTGGTTGCTTGCGACTATGTTTCCGCCATTTGCTGATTGTCCCAGTGGGCGATCCGCGAAACGACGTACTGGTATCGACTGTGAGCTCAAGACCGGTACCATCCTCGAGACTTCTTGTTCTTCGTATTTTTGGTACGTTACTGGTCGAATGACTTGAACGTAATTTGGTTGGTATTGGACGATGGGCACGTATCGCCAAACCTGTTGCGGTGTTGCAAATGGATTCCAACTATTTAGGTTTTGAAGCTGAAGCTGCTGTGAATAGATCGGGACATATTGCGTCTCCGTGGTTGTCTTGTTCTCTGTAATTGTTTTTGGGACGAACAAGCGTTCCTTGACTTCCTGATACGAATAGGCAACAACAGGCACGGACTCGGTGACTACATAACGCCCGTAGGGTTGTCCGTTGGATGGGTCAATGAATGTCATGAC
>JANLUJ010000511.1:0-5068 GCA_031363425.1 Pirellula sp. | reverse complement strand
CGGCAATTTATTAATCCACGTGCCTTAGCGGGGACGATACGCGCTCCGTCGGGCTCGATCTTACAGCGAGTTCTCGATACCAAACAAATGGTGATTTATCCAGCTCCTCCTGACACGAAATCTGACTTTTCATCAGATAGTGTGCGACTGCTTCACACGGCAGTCGCTTGTCCAATTATGGACATTGTCGAAGGCGGAAAGGAAATCCTTGGAGTACTCTACGCAGATCGGAGTCTGAGTGCAGGACGAAAATCCGGGCTAGTCATGGGAGCTGAACAAAAACTGATCGCCATTCTCGCCACCGCAATTGCTTCAAGTATTGCTCGCAGAAAACGAGAGAATCTAGTAACCAAATACCAACAGTTTTTTTCGCACAAGGTTACTGAAGCCATCAGTCTCAATCCGAAATTGCTTGAGGGAGAGGACGTGGAAGTCAGCGTATTGTTCTGCGACGTACGGGGATTTAGCCTGACAACGGATATGATTGGCCCCAAGGCTGCAATGCTTTGGATAGGAGATACGCTAAGTGAAATTTCCGAAGTTGTTTTGGAATCCGACGGCGTCCTGGTTGACTATGTTGGAGATGAAATGTTTGCGATGTGGGGAGCTCCAGAGAGCACTGCCGATCATGCATTCCGTACCGCGCTTGCGGCGCGCAGGATGATGGCCCTGCGCAAAGATCTTAGCGAACGATACAAGGATTTGATCCCAGATGGAATTGATTTCGGAATCGGCATTTGTACTGGACCAGCACGCGTTGGAAACACAGGCTCGAAACAAAAGTTCAAATATGGGCCGATGGGCCGGACCGTCAATTTGGGAAGTCGAATTCAGGGCCTAACGAAACATTGGAAAGTTGCCACTCTGATGGATACGGAGACAGCGAATTGTCTGCCGCCAGACCTGCTCAAACGGAGACTTTGTAGAGCGAAAGTCGTTGGCCTGGATGGCGATTTGGATCTCTTTGAATTAATGCCAGATGATTCTCCGTCCAATGCGGAGCTCGTGCTTGCCTACGGCCAGGCTCTCGAACTCTTCGAATCGGGTGTGCATATACGAAAGTCAGCTCGTGCGTTCGGAGAATTGGTTCAAAGATTTCCCGAAGATGGCCCTTCCCTTGTGATGTTGGTCCGGGCCGTCAATGAACTGGTTGAGCCGTCCGAACATTTTTCGCCCGTTTGGTGTGCGAAGAGTAAATAACTACAATTGAGCAACTTTAAAGGTGTAAAGGTGCATCCAAATCATCCATTCCAATTCATCCATTCCAATCGGCAGTCAGGAAGCCTATCCCACATCGCAATAAATTGACATTCGACCTACGAGCGACTAAAGTCTACCCACCACACAGGGTGGATTCAGTTGGAGTATTCGCTGATTTGCAGGTGACGTGTGTTATTGGTCCGGAAACTCAAACTTCATTTCGGATCCATCTTTTTCGCAGTGTTGATCGTCCTGGGTAGCATAGTTTGGCAAGCTTACTATTCAAAATCTTCAGGGCGAATGGCCTCTGGTAGTTCCCCTCCAGGGTTGGTAATCGGAAGTGTGGCCGCGGCGATCATTTTGTTCGAGCTGCTTCTTTGGCCGAGAAAGAAGTTTAGACGCTGGAAGCTGTTTCCAACGAAGTATTGGATGGTAGCTCATATTTGGTTCGGATTGGCAACAGGTCCACTTGCTTTGATTCACTCTGGCTACCGTTTTGGCGGAACCTTTAGCTCCACTCTCATGTTTCTACTGTTGTTTGTCTTGTTGAGCGGAATCTACGGCTGGGTAATGCAGATGGTGATTCCCAAATGGATGCTTGGCAATCTTCCTTATGAAACCATCGTTGGACAAATTGACGATGTTTCTGTTCAAGCGGCTTTGAATGCCCGTCGAATGCTTACAGTCGCCTACGGCCCCAAACCGGAGGGTCTAAAAAAACTTCCGAATCTGGATAGTTTGTCCGCCAAGATGAGCGGAAAGGTTACTATTCAACATGGGCGGAACGAAGTCAAGGCAATTGTGATCGGCGCGGTTCAGCGAAGAGACTCCAACCGCTCTCGGATCGAGATCGATGCGGACAACGAATTCAATGCCGATGATGGCAAAGAACTTTGGAAACAATACGCGGCCGTGATCGAGCCATTTGTCTTGGAAGGCATCACGATTACGGACAGTGATGGAACTCGACTGCAGGCCGGAGAGAAGTCTCCTGTGAGAACGCGGCAAAAATCGGTAGATTGGTTTTCGTTGCTGCGAGAATCCTGTTCCGCAGCTTCTCGGCCGATTGTCGAACAACTTGAGGACTTGACCCTTCAACGACATCAGTACGATTCCCAACGCCGCGCTCAAGCTTGGTTGCATGGTTGGATCGCTTTCCACGCCAGCGTTTCAGTGGTACTGGGCGTGCTTTTGGTTACCCATATTATCCTCGCATTGAAGTACATGTAATCCACCTAACGTAGGAACTCGGATGCAAGAAAACGGAAGGCAACGCGCAGCAAAGATTGACAGGTTGTACTACGCAGCCTTCGATCGCTTTCTTTATCGGAAGAGATGGATGGGATTTTTTGGCCTAGTCGTGGGTCTCGCATACTCAGCTTGGATGTTTACCAGTACAGGTGCATCGCATGTCACAACGGGTGATCTTTCGAAACCCCACTTTGCATGGAACCAGTCCGGATGCGAGCAATGCCATTTGCCTAACGTCCCTATCCGCAAAGACGCATGGCTGGGGAGCGAACCGAGTAACATCGCTTTGAACAATCAGAAATGCAACGGTCAATGCCACGCTGTTACAGGTCACTTCGAACAGCAAACAAAAAGAGAAATCGTTGCGAGGGAGAGTTGTAACACCTGCCATCGCGAGCATTTGGGATTTGACAGGAGCCTTGTGGAAGTAGCTGACACAGACTGCGCAAGATGCCACGCCAACTTGGCTTCGGTAGCATTGCAGCCCAAACGTAAAAAGCCAGTAACAAGCTTTTCAAAGGAAGGGCACCCGGAGTTTGCAGCCCTGATCACAGACTCGGGAACCGAAGCCAAAGACCCGGGAACCATTCGCTTTAGTCATGTTCAGCATATGCGTCCCGGTCAACCGAAAGCGAAAGGGGGGACCGATGCAAAACAACCGCAATTGATCGAAGAGAAGTATCGCGACCGCTACAATCGAATTACGGACAAGAATCTGATTCAGCTAATATGCAGCGATTGCCATTCGCGAGACGTTGAACTCAACGGCTATGAGAGTTTGGAATGGCGAGCAGAAGATGCGACAAACATTGCTTCATTAGCGGTTCAATCCACTTCGCACAAGCTTTACAAGCCGGTGGAGTTTGAAAAGCACTGCGTCGCCTGCCACGAGTTAGACGGAGTCCCGCACGGATTGAACCTCGATCAAACCAAACAAACAATCAATCGTTTGCTTCCGCTGAAGCTACTGGAATATCTCAAGGATCGAAATCCAAATCTGGAACCCGATGCCCTTACTCAGAAAGCGATGTCCGAAGAGTCTCAAGAGGAAATTGAGGGTCATGAAAAACGGCTGAATGCGTTGCTCAGCGATAGCAGCGCGTGCTTAAAATGTCATCAAAAAGCAAAGGATGCAGAATCGATTGTTGCACCGAGTAATCTCAAAAGGAAATGGTTCCAGAATGCCTCCTTCACTCACGGATCCCACCTCATGGTTCGTTGTCAAGAATGCCACGCGGCTCCCTACACTCAAAGTGGCGACGTCTTCGACTCGAGCATAGCCGGCAATACAAAGTCGAGCGATGAAGCTAGCCAAGTGATGATTCCAAAAATCGAAATATGCCAGAAATGCCATATCCAAGACCCCAAAAAGAGATCTGAATGGTTTGGCTCTGAATCGTCTGGCAAGGAGAAGCGAGTTGCGTCAGCCGACTGCGTCGATTGTCATCGATACCACATCGACTCGCCCAACAAATCCGTGAACCCTTCCTTGTCTATGGATGCCTGGCATAAGTTTTTTGCAAGCGAGAGTTTGCAGTGACATCATACTGTACATATACGCTTACTATGTCGATGTTGTTGCTGCCGATGCAAATTGCGTTGGGAGAACTCCCTGTTTTGAATTCGCATCCCGCGATTCAATCGAACAGCATTATCGGTTGCAACGCGACCGGTTGCCACGGCTCGAACGTCCCGGATTCCAAAAACTGGCGACGGGCTTTCAAAATTTGGTTTGATCAGGACCCACACTCGCAAGCTTACACTAGCTTGCTGTCTCAGACGTCCGTCAAAATCGTTTCGCGATTAGCCAAAGAAGAGTTGAAGTCGACCTCACCAAGGTATCTCGAAATTCTGAATACCAAGTGCATTTCATGCCACGCCAACGAAAAAGCTCCTGAAGCAGAGCGTGTCTTAGGTGCTGACTGCCAAGTTTGTCATGGAGACGCGAATGCCTGGGGAAGCGAGCACTATTCAAGCAAGTGGAAAGCTCTAGGCCCTCGTCGTTTTGAGAATTCCCAAATGCTCAACGTCGAGAACTTGGTTAGCCGAGCAAAGATATGCTGCTCCTGCCACATCGGAGAACTTAATCGTTCGAATGGTGGGATCGCTAGTTTGGATCGAGAAGTCGATCACCAGATGATGGCGGCCGGGCATCCTCCAATGCATTTCGATTTCGAAAGTTACATGCGACGTTATCCCTCGCATTGGGATTCTAGAGATGAAACCATCGGATTGGGTTCGCCCACCAGCATGCAGCGATGGAGAATCGGCAAAATGACTGCAACGATAACAAAACTGAACCTGCTTGAGGCTCGCGCAGAACGCTCCGCTCCACAGAATGCGAGAAAAGGGGATTGGCCAGAGCTTACTGAATACAGCTGCACGAGTTGCCACCATTCCTTGGAGCAACCAAGTTGGCGTCAGAATCGTTCAGCTAGCACCATCGCGAACTGGGACGATTGGGCAGTTTCGCAATTGGAGTGTGCCGTTCGCGATCAGTCGCGAGAACAATTGCAATCACAACTTGCCAGCCTCAAGACCCTTATTGAACAAATAGCCCCAGAGTCAAAAAAGGTTGCGATCAGTGCCTCATCGTTACGGAGCTGGCTAGCGATGG
>JANLUJ010000508.1:0-2499 GCA_031363425.1 Pirellula sp. | reverse complement strand
CAGGTCGCCGGTTTTATCTATCGATGCATGTGGCCTCGGAGGGCCTGAAAGACCCAATCTCAATTTAAATCGGATTCTAAACCATGAAAAAAACACTTTGGCTACCGCTCGCAGCCGGTTTGCTGTTAACTCCAGGATGCGGAACCAATAAAGAGGTCGCTAGTACTGTCGACCCGGCTGCAGCAGTTTCCGGCACCAAACCGAACTCGAACGTGACTACCCCCAGTGATCCAAAAGAGGTTGTTCAACTGTTCTTGGACAGCATGCGGGAGGGTAATGGAGCTCAACTTTCTAACCTGCTTTCAACGCTCGCGCGTGAGGAAATCAAACGTAAAAAACTGGAAATTGCCCCGCTCGGATCGCCCTTGGCAAACTTCAAAGTCAACGAAGCTGCCGAACAAGAGGGCGGTATGCTCGTCTCGAGTACATGGACAGAACCGGACCAGCCTGGTCAGCCTGCAACTGAACTTGAAGTCGTCTGGGAGTTGAGAAAAGAACCTGCAGGCTGGCGCATTTGCGGCATGGCTGTCGATCCCAAGAATGGCGACGAAGTTCAGATTGTCGACTTTGAAAAACTGGAACCAGACCAGCCAACCCAGGATCCACAATTTGTTGCAGCACTGCCGAACGCATCACCGGGTATGCCTGCCTACACGGGTGCTCCGGCAAGCAACTACCCGCCCAACAGTCTTCCTCCATCGAGCAACTTTGCTCCCAATGCTAACGGCTTCGCTCCCAACAACCCCCAGCCAGGCTTCCCACCAGCGGGGAACTACGGACCGGCAGCTTCTGGAAATTTCCAGCCAGCGAATAGCAATCTGCCACCAGCAACTGGTCATCAGCCAAGTAAACTGCCACCTGCGAATTATCCGGGCAACCAGCCAGCCAATGGCTTGCCACAACCGAATAGCCAATATGGTAATCAGAATCAATTGCCGCCGATTGTTCCTGGAAACTTTAACTTGCCTCCCGCAGGGAATCCCCAGCCAGCTTCCTACGATTCGAACCAAATTCGTCGTTAGTTCAGAAATGAATCGAGGCCAATTTTTCTCTACATAGTGGTTCTCAACCCAAATAATCCTTGAAATCTGTTTAATCAGGGAACTATTTGGGCTTCAATGCCAAAAGGATAGCCCTTCATGGCTTGACCTATTTTGCTAGAATCCTCTATCTTTGGCACCCCGCCAATTACGTTTTGGCGATTGACTACTTTTCCACCACAATTTTGATTTGAATTTGCTGAGGGGGCTCCCTGTTATGGCTTCTATTGAGGAACGAGTAATTGACATCGTTGCAGAACAACTGGGCGTCGAAAAAGACAAGATAGGACGAGACACGCACTTTGTTAATGATCTTGGCGCAGACTCGCTTGACACCGTTGAACTAGTGATGGAACTTGAGGAAGAATTCGACATTAGCATTCCCGAAGAGGCTGCGGAGAAAATCCAACGCGTAGGTGAGGCTGTCGACTATATCGAAAAGCAGCAAGCTTAGTCGGATACCAATCGAGTTAGTGTTCCTCTACCTAGGATCGTTTTCGGACAAAGTATGAAACGTCGTGTCGTCGTGACGGGGCTTGGTTGCGTTACGCCCCTGGCCTGTGAAGTCGAACTGCTTTGGCAAGCCGTTTTGAATGGCAAAAGCGGTATCCATCCTTTAACGGTGATCGATACGACGCGTCACAAGGTGAGGTTCGGTGGCGATGTTACTAACTTCCATCCGGGCGCAACGGTTGAGTCGAAGGACGTGAAACGTCTTGATCGTTTCACGCTTTTTGCCATGTTTGCTGGTTACCATGCCGTGCGCGATTCTGGTATCGAATTCGCCAAAGAAGATCCTTTTCGCTGCGGAGCCATTCTGGGCTCAGGTATCGGCGGTCTGAACGAAATCGAAGAACAAATGTTCAAATTGTTCAGCCGCGGCCCGGATCGAGTCAGCCCATTCATTATCCCCAAGATGATGCTCAACGCTGCGGGTGGCAATCTCGCAATTCAATACGGCCTGCAGGGGCCAAACTTTGCCGTTGCTACTGCATGCGCGAGCAGCAACAACGCAATGGGGGACGCGTTGAAGGCGATTCAATATGACGAAGCGGACATCATGCTTACCGGCGGCACTGAAGCTGCCATCACCGCCATGGGGGTTGCTGGATTTGCCAACATGAAGGCCCTTTCAACCCGAAACGATGAACCTGAAAAGGCCAGCCGACCCTTCGATCGAGATCGCGATGGCTTTGTACTGAGCGAAGGCTGCGGAGTGCTTGTCTTCGAGGAATTGGAGCATGCGAAAAAGCGAGGCGCTCGAATCTACGGTGAAATCCTAGGATACGGCGGCTCCTGCGATGCTGGACATATCACAGCTCCGGACGAGCAAGGCCGAGGGGCGAGCCGAGCGATGCTCAATGCACTTCGAGACGCAAAACTGGACCCAACCGCTATCGACTACATCAACGCCCACGGAACTAGCACGCCTCTAGGAGATAAAGCCGAAACTGTAGCC
>JANLUJ010000473.1:0-1519 GCA_031363425.1 Pirellula sp. | reverse complement strand
CCAATGTCATGGTCATACCATCCGGAACACCCGGATCATTTGCTAGGTCAACTACCGTACGTTCGGACTCTATAGAACCAAGATCCGTGTTGATCTCATAGGCGACTACCTTTCTTGTTGGCGAGTCGATATCAAGCAATTCAATGCGAGACTTTTTGATCGAGAGGACACACTTTCCATTGCTGCAAATCTGGTCCGAGCGCAAGCGAAAGAGTTTCGCGTCTCTCGCACGCCAGAAATACAGCCCCGCTTTCTTAGTGCGGAATTCAAGATCTTTCGTACCGAAGATCAAGTTCCCGTCCCAGGTGACTCCATCGTTGACAATGGTTCCAACACAATCGCTATCGAGGTCTTTAATAAAAGGCTCGTAGTGTTTGGAAGTGGGCGAAAAGATCCCAACGGTTCGTTCGCATCCGACGACGAAGTTGCCTTTTTCCGTCGGAAATGCGAAACCTGGCCTACCCGGTAGCGGGTACGAAATATTGGATCGATTCGCCAAGTCAAAAACATTGACGGAACCAAACTTGGCATCTGGACCATGCTGAATCGCAACCCATGAAAATTTTCCACCACCTATGGGATAAGGCCCTTCGGGTAGAAAACGAAGATCGCTCGATGGAGGTGAGAACAAGACTTTCGTCGGTTTCAATTCAGTTAGGCTTTCTCAAACGCAGAGTCGAATGCGCGTCCGCTCGGTGCAAAGTCGATATTCTTGACAAAGCTAGCAGCTTCTCTGGCTCCAAATTCGCGATCCATTCCACTATCTTCCCATTCCACGCTCAACGGTCCAGCGTAACCAATATCGTTCAACGCTCGAATGATTTCTTCAAAATTCACACTACCACGACCTGGACTGCGGAAATCCCAACCGCGGCGAGGGTCGCCGAAGTTGAGATGACTTGCCAGAATACCAGACCGACCATTCAACTTCGTTGTCGCATCTTTGATATGCACGTGATAGATGCGATCTGGGAATGCGCGAAGGAACTCCACCGGATCAACCCCTTGCCATATCAAGTGGCTAGGGTCAAAGTTGAATCCAAACTCAGGTCGATTATCGAGGGCGTCGAGCGCCATTTGAGCAGTATAAATATCAAACGCAATTTCGGTTGGATGCACTTCCAAAGCAAAACGAACGCCATTCTTTGCAAACTCATCGAGAATAGGATTCCAACGTTTTGCCAATAAGGCAAATCCGTCGTCGATCATCGATTGGGGAACGGGCGGGAACGAGTAATTGAGGTGCCAGATGCTTGAACCCGTAAAGCCATTCACGACGCCCACCCCGAATTTTTTGGCGGCTCGGGCAGTGGCCTTCATTTCTTCGATGGCGCGTTCATTAACGCCAGCAGGATTGCCGTCCCCCCAAACGTACGCAGGCAAAATGGACTTATGGCGTTGATCTATCGTATCCAAAACCGCTTGCCCAACGAGATGTCCGCTGATGGCATGGCATTGCAAACCCAGGTCGTTCAAGCTGGCTCGTTTGTTTTCACAATACTTGGGTTCCGCGTTCGCC
>JANLUJ010000463.1:0-3347 GCA_031363425.1 Pirellula sp. | reverse complement strand
TGAGGCGCTAGCCGAGCCACGCCACAGGAAATCGGCTAGCGCCTCAGGCTCAATAAACTCCAAATTAGTTGAAGGAACTTATAGCTCTCGGCACTAGCTACAAGGCAAAAGATTTTAGACGTAAAGAGTTTTACCCCCAATCCCCAACGGCATGCCAAAAGAAAAATAGTCGCAGGACTACTCTGTCGTGCGCCTTCATTCCTTCCTTTGCGAATTCACGGCAGAGACCGCCGAACGATGATTCTTAAATCAAACTCGATCCTGACGACGACCTTTGGAACGCAACTTTGCACATTCGTCGCACGTACCCTCAATAATAAAACGATGGTCCCGTGCACGAAATCGGTGCAGCTTCGCCACGGATTCCCGAATTTGCACAATGTCAGAACTGGTAAACTCAATTAGTTTCCTGCATTTCGTGCAATACAAATGATCGTGTTGAGGATAGCCGTAGTCGTGTTCATAAACACTTCGACCGTCCAATTCAAATCGATTCAACAAGCCGGCGTCAACGAATTCCCGCAATGTTCGATAGACCGTTGGCCTTGAAACGTAGTTCGGCGAACCTTTGGAAGGTAGCTGTTCCATCAGCTGATCGGCATCAAAATGTTCATGCCGATTGAAGACCTGTTCGATCAAAAACTTCCTTTGCTCCGTGTTTCGAAGATTTTTGCTTTGCAAATACTCCTCGAAACGCTCCAAGGGTTTCATCGAAACCACGACGGCTTCTAGGGGTTCAGGCGGATTGTAACGGTCTGTCGTCATCGAATCGGTTGGGTTCTGTTAATCGACTTTGTCGTGTCAAGACAGTATATACCGATAATCAAGGCAATGGACTACGGTAGGTCAATCGTGACGAGAGTGACCTTGGACTTCCAATTCGTTCTCGAGAATGGCGCAACTCAAGCCTCGGCGATAAAATGGGCCGGTGGCAAACTGCCGATACCGCCTTGAAATCCTTACAAACTTGCAGGCGAGAAGTGCTGAAGTTGCTTGTCGGCTTCCTGAATGAGCCGATCAACCCGCTGATCGATTCCCTCGACCTTTCCTGACAAAGAACATTCGGAATCGCTCGCTTTGAATCCGGCACCACATCCGTGACAGCAAACATCTCTTCCTAGTAATTCAACCGGGATTTGCAGAGTTCGCCCGCAAGTTGGGCAAACTTTAGCGAAACGCACCGAACTAGACATATTTGTTTTTCTCCTGGAGAGGAAATCGTCAGGTCGCTATTATTGCGTTTAAAACCGCTCTGTCAACGAACAAAGGAACTTTATACGCCGAAAGGCCATTCTATCGCAAGTTGGCTTTGCATTTTCCGGAATGGACTGCGTCCAGTTTTCTGTCAAAAACCGTATGCTTACGATCCGTCTACAAACGGAAGCAATACGGAAGCAAAAACGGATGCAATAACTGTGCCTTAATGGAGCCTAAATGTGTTTGTAAAGATCGCGCGTGATCGTAAAGGTTTAGGGAATTTCTCTGGGACCCATGCGGCCGATCACCTTCGTCAAGTGCTCAAAACTCAACCTCGCGCTCGCCTTGTTGTGGCTACGGGGTCAAGTCAATTCGAGGTCCTCGAACAATTGACCAACGAAAAAGGCATCGACTGGCCCCGCGTTGATGGTTTTCATTTGGACGAATACCTGGGTTTGGATCGGACCCATCCAGCCAGTTTTTGTGGTTATCTCGCTGCTCGATTCGTCGAAAAGGTCCCCATCGGTTCGTTCCACTTTCTGGACGGTAAGTCCAATTCAGAAGGGGTAGTCGCAGAAGCCTCAAGAATGTGGTCCCAAGCCCCAATCGATTTGGCGATGATCGGCATTGGAGAAAATGGACATCTGGCGTTCAACGATCCACCGGCTGATTTCCAAACCAAAGAAATTTATCACGTAGTGACGCTTGACGAAGCATGCAGACGACAACAAGTTGGAGAAGGCTGGTTTCCTCAACTGAACGATTGCCCCTGCCAAGCGATTAGCATGACGATTCATGCAATTCTACAGTCTCGAAAAATCATTTGCAGTGTGCCTGACGGTCGCAAAGCCGCGGCAGTGGCTTCGTCGGTGGACGGACCAATCACTCCACTTGTGCCTGCGTCAATCCTTCAGAAACACATGGATGTCACTCTCGTGCTAGACGATTCTAGTGCGGCCAAACTGCATCCTTCGACGACGATGCATTCTCAACGCGTTTCGAGTTGATCAATGAACTACATGGACTTGCAGGTCAACGGTGCCTATGGCATCGATTTCAACGACGACGCCCTGAATTGCGACGGCTTCAGGTTTGCATGTATCAAACTCCGCGAATCAGGTGTCGCCGGATTCTTAGTTACGATCATTACCGAATCCATTGAAACGATGTGTAGTCGTATTCAAAAAATCGTTCGAATGCTTGAAGCCAACCCGGAATGGGCAACGATAGTAAAAGGCATTCATGTGGAGGGTCCCTTCCTCTCCAATCAAGCGGGATTCTACGGCACACACCCATCGCAACACATTCTTCCAGCCAATGTGAGCGATGCGATGCGTCTTCTTAGTGCGGGTAACGGTCGGATCCGCCTGGTAACGCTGGCACCCGAGCAAGATTTAGATTGCCAAGTGATTCGACGT
Source organism: Pirellula sp. (assembly GCA_031363425.1). Lineage (GTDB taxonomy): Bacteria > Planctomycetota > Planctomycetia > Pirellulales > Pirellulaceae > JBKCUI01. The sequence goes on along the minus strand of JANLUJ010000463.1, from coordinate 732 downwards.
CTCCGCGAAGAAGGTGTTTGTGTCTTTGCCGGCCATACAGACGCAAGTTTTGAAGTCTTGGAACGTGCCATCGACAACGGATTGCTTGGCTTCACCCACCTTGGAAACGGCTGTTTCCATCAAGTCGACCGTCACGACAACATCGTGCAACGAGTGCTGGCCCATCGCGAACGGCTAACCATTACGTTAATAGCCGATGGAATCCATCTTCCGGTTTGGCTATTGAAGTCTTGGATTGGAATCATTGGAAGCGAGCGCTGCATCATCATCAGTGACTCGATGAGCGCCGCGGGAATGCCTCCAGGGGAGTACAAAATCGGTCATCAAAGCATATTGGTCGATCCGACAAGGAGAACACGGCACCGGGATCACGGCTACTTGGCTGGATCAGCCTCCACGATGTCGGATATGGACTTGATTATTAGCAACAACTTCTCGATCAGCCAATCGGATCGCGAACGCATCTTGTACGGCAATGCCTTATCTTTACTCACGTAAAGCCTGGGGAAGAGCGGCTGAGCTTGGTTGTTAGGCGAGCGGCAGGATGAAAACTACCTGCCAAAGGTTCTAATGGGAGAGCGAGGCTCCTGCCGAGCCTGGCATTGGTTCGGCAGGAGTCTCTCCGCCTCTCCCTCCCGAAATAAACAGTGTTGCCGCTCGCCTTATTCCTCGCGGCCGAAACGGTGGGTGAAACGATCGAGGACAATTGTTTTACTCTCTGTTGAGTTACAA
>JANLUJ010000456.1:0-4127 GCA_031363425.1 Pirellula sp. | reverse complement strand
GCCCCATTGGGGATACTTCGAAGACAAAATATACCAAACAACCTTCTAGCCGTTTCTATTCACCTCTATGCGGGTGAAGTCGAACTTGCTGTCTGCCGTGGCTCGGAACCCATTCTTCTGCGAACGATTCGGTTGAGTACGGAAGAACCAAGTCGAGTTGCAGAGCAAATATGGATGGAGATGCAACGCTGTTTGACCCTTTTGCCGCAAGAAACCGCTGAGATGCAATTGGGATGGTTCGTCTTTGAAACCGGCGATGCAGCTCGACTTGTAGCTCAGTCGCTCAAGGAAAGAGGGGAGTCGTCGATCACCACGATTGCCCCACTTGTCGATTGGGCTTTTTCCGGCACTTCTAGTACAGCTACGGCAGCAAACGCTGGAGCTGCATGGGACTTCGTCCACAACACGCTACTCGTAAACCTGTTGTCTCCAAAGCAAGCCCCCAAACCAAAGAATCCCTTGGTTCGTTGGTCTGCGATCGGAGCATGTGCGGCTTCTGTATTGTGCATCGCCGTTTATTTCTTATTGTCCGATGTTTGGCAACTGCAAAACGAATTTGAGGCCGTTCAAAATGAACTGGACAACTCGAAGAAAGTAACTGCGAAGTACCAGGAAAAGTCGGATCAGGTACTCGCTGTTCAAACTTGGTTGTCGGATCAAGTCGACTGGTTGTCGGAACTGAACGAGCTATCGAGTCGGCTGCCCGAAGGACAAGACGCCACGGTTCGTCGGCTGACCGCGTCCGCCAACGTAAACAATGCGACCATTGATCTATCCGTACAAGTAGCCGAGCAAGAGTTCATTTCACAATTGGAGTCTCGAATCCGCAGCGCCAAATACGGGGCTACCAGTAAACAGATCAGTCAAAACCAAAATTCTGCCGAATACCCTTGGCAGTTCGAGACACGTGTAGCCTTTCCAATTGAAGTTCAAAAAGTCAATATGTATGGCCCAAAAGTTGGGACGAAGTCAACAGACGTTTTGGCTACAGGCATGGGGACGACGCCCACTAAGAATGTAGATAGTCACGAAGATGTCAACCGCACTAGGAAGCCTAGCGTTGCGTCTACGGAGAAACCCTTATGACGCCGAGGATAAAGGGGTTGCTAATTGCCGGCCTAGCGGTTTTCGGTCTTTATGGGTTAGACTCACTCTATCGCAGTTGGATTGAGCGTCCAAGCCAGCAACTAACCAGCCAAATTGCCGACCTTCGCGAAAAGCTCAGTGCATCCAAGGCCGAGCAACTCCAAGCCCAAAAGCAAGGCAAACGATTGGATTCGTTCACGGCCAGAGCGTTGCCTGAAAATCCGCAATTGGCAAGATCTCTCTATCAGCAATGGCTGTTGAACTTGGTTGAAAAAAACGAGTTATCATCCGCTTCGGTGGATGCGGCTCAGCCGGTTCGGCTCGAAATTCGTTCTCGCACGAAGAAAGGCAAACGTCAGTTGGTTGGTCATCGAATCAACTACTCACTCCGAGGGCAAGCTACGCTCGCAAAACTATCGGGTTTCCTTAACGATTTTCGCAAAGCTGGACACCTTCACAAGATCCGCTCGATCACGCTCAACCCCATCGGGAATGAAGGGCGATTGGATGCGGATCTAACGATCGAAGTCCTTAGCTTAGAGGCATCGGCAAACAAAGAACAGCTTGGTAATTGGGAGATTGCCGATGAAGCTGCGGTCGCTCCAAGTACATACGAACACTTGGTCCGCAGAAACCTTTTTGCCCGTGGTTTTGCCAAGGCTCTATTCGAAATAGAGCTCAAAGCAATTACATCCAATCGAGAGGGAATCGCGCAAGCTTGGTTTCGCATCGACGGTCGGGGGACAACCAAGGCCATCGCGGCCGGAAATCAAATTCCAGTCTCGTTACACGACATTCTCGTGGTCGAAGTCCTCCATAACAAAGTGCTCATACGCGTCAACGAGGATGCGTACTGGATTAAACTGGGTCAATCCATCGGGGAAGTATGTTCGCCCAAACAGGACAACTCAACTGGAGTCATACGATGATCGTCCGCCGTTACACGTTGCTGTTTTCTTTGGTGGTCTCAACCGCGTCGCTGTTAACTCAACCCGGAAACGTATCAGGCCAACTTATTGGAAATCAATCCATTGGAGGCCCCGCGTTGTCCCTCACTCAACAGAGGTCCGCCGGCAACACTGCTTTCGCAAATATCGCCCCGGGGCTCGCAAGCAACGCAATCGGTTCTCTTGGTAACAGAATGCAAATTGACAACACTCGATTTGTTCGTGGCAACCGATCGCGTCAAGACTTTGTCGGATCGAATCGCAACGACCTCACTGGATTTGTTGGCTCAAGCCAAGCGTTGGGCGTTGGTCGTGTTCCGTCGGCAGCCGAAAACCTACGCCTCGAGTCAAGGAAAACCAAAGTCAACCGACCTCTTCCGCTCCAACCCGCCAACGGTATGTATTACCCGCGTCTGGAGATTGATTTCACAGCCACCTCAACGCAATCCGAGTCGCTTCGAGAATCACCAGCCAACGCAGACACCAAGGAACGCATTGCGGAGTTTTCGGCAGGCAATGCCACGGTCATGATGTCAGGCAACACTGCGATCCTTAGGGGCACTGTCCGTTCGGCGCGAGCTGCGGAATTGCTCGAACAACTCTTAAGTTTCGAGCCAGGGATTGATCGGGTAAAGAATGAGTTGGTGATCCAGTAGTCGATTCGAACGTTCCGAGGTTGCACATTTTCTCCTGCCAACGGCGTTTCACCAATAAAATACAAGCCCGACGCGCAAGCGAGGGATTTGCGTTTTTCATCCCTTGCTTGCGTGGCGGGCTAGCTAGGCGCTGCTTGAACCGGTCTAGTAGTCGATCATGCTGAAATCCATTACGATGTGTTCGTTCGAGATTCATTTGCTTTCGTTGTTTGTATTTAGGGAGTCCTGATTTTGCAGCCTTGTTTTTCACTTGAACCCCTCGCGGTGAAAACCTGCATCGATGGCTGAGGAGATATCCAGGATTCAAGCATTGCGAGGAGCGCTGTCGGTAGCAGATCAATCTGCGTATCTTGTTGAGGCTCGCGTGATACGGCGCGTCATAAGGGAGCGACACGGAGTTGCCAACTTGGTTGTTGCGCTGCCGCATACCCAAAGCCAAGTTGTGAGCGTCTGGGATGTTCGCAAATTTGCGCACCCGGACGAATTGGGCTTGGACTCTTTTGATGCGCTGGCTGATGAATGTCTATTGATCTGCGAGCCTGAAAACGGCGAGCTAGACCATTGGCCATTGCAGGAGTTGAAGCAGCAAGTTTGGAGGCGCCTTTTCCATGCCCAACTGGATCGCGAATTTCAGCGTTCGGATGCTTTGGGAGATTCCGAAATATTGCGACGAAATATTTCAGCCATCGGTCAGGCCGAATTTGACGAAGCACATTACGTGCTACGTTCTGAGCTTCGATTGATAGCTCCCAACTCTCGCGACGAAGCCTTGCGAGAATTCGCTGCCATGTATTTTGAGCTGCGCTATTTTGAACCCGATTTATTGCCAATCTGGTTTCCTTCGCTTCGAGACAGCGCAAACGTACAAAGGATTCTATCGCATGGATTGGACATTGACCAATTCTATCGGGATTCGAGGCTAGAGGGGACACCTTCTCCCGAGTTAATTTCACACTCCCAAAGCGATGAGGATCGCCTGGTAACCACGCGTAGGAATTGGTCGCTTGCCACCGGTATGTCTCAGTCCGAAAGAAGTTATTTGCGCCAACTTCGAAAACGTGACCGAGCCAACGAAAGAGGCAATACCGTTTATGCAATCGCTTGTGCCATCCGAGCCACGCAACGGGCGAATACCGAAGGAAAGAGGTTGGGGGCCGAAAAGAAGGCTCGAGACGATGTGCGACGCCTTGTAAGTCGCTTGCGGAACGCTATCGCATTTGCGAAGCAGGACAAAGATGAATGGCAGAATGCACTGTGGGAACTCGCGAAGAATTCCGTACATGGCTTCTGGAATGCCGAGAAGCGTTTGCTTTACGATCTTCAGAAAGTTTGCCTAGACCATGAGCGACTGACCTACAAAGTGGATCTCGTCAAATGGGTCGTCAGTCGCGGAAAGAGACCGCTTCGCCGTCCTCTCAATAGCATTCGAGAAGTCGCG
>JANLUJ010000442.1:0-6516 GCA_031363425.1 Pirellula sp. | reverse complement strand
CTCATGCAACTCGGTGTGCCAACGAAGAATTGGCAACGGCATCCCTGCGTTGGTGTCTGCATTCCGGCCTGCGCTGCCGCTTGGATAGTAAGGCTGCTTTACAACTCGATTGACAGATTGCTGGCTGTTCAACTCCAATTTGTCGAAGAGTTCATTGGAAAGCAACGATCTACTATCCCAAGCGATTCTCGTTCCCTTCCAATTCAGGTCGAGCTTGTTGAATTGGGTTCGCGAGGACTCGATCAGATTCAATGCTTCGGCTTGCATCCCGGCAGAATAAAAGGTCGAAGCCGCAAGGATTCCCAATTCAGGCCCCAAGCGTTCACTGGCACTTTTTTGGCGACATACGCGTGAAAAAAGTCTAGCTGCTCTCCTTACATCACCCTTTCGTAACCAATGTTCACCTAAAATCACCGTCGCGTCTTGGCCGGCTGTCGTAAACCCATACTTTCCCACCACCTCAGCCATCTTGTTCCAATCGGAATCGACAATCGCTTTCTCCAACAATTGATTTGCCTGCAATCCGTATCTCAAATCGACGATTTTCGTTGCTTCGGCAGGTAGCGATTCAATGAGCTCATAAACCCGCTGAAAAACGGTGCGCCTAAGACTGCTTGGTGTACTCGATTCGTCTTGCGTTGGGACCGGCTCCGTAAGCTCATCCTTTTCCAAAAAAAAGTCGATACCCGATAGATCGTCTTTGCGTACTTCCTCTAGCCCCAGCAAAACACCTAAAGTAAACGTAGCTTCACTCCATTGTTCGCTTTTTAGCGAGGCTTCCGCCTGCTCAAGGAGAACGAGAACTTCGCGCGGCGCAGCCATCAACACCACGGCCATATTGATCTGCAGAGTCTTCGGTCTGCGCTGCGCATGGGCGATGGAGACGCCGAATCCTGGCACGATAACAAGCAACAGGTTTGCCATTGCCAAGATCGCAAAGAATCGAACCGACGAACCCATCCATTGGTTTTGCATTTTCTTCGTTCCAAAAATCCAGTTATTTGCCCAGCAAAAACGATTTTGCTAGCCCAAGTTTAACCGGTTTCACCTAAATTTGCATAACTTGTCGCAAAACGTTGAGTCGGGGGCCATGCGACTGGTAGATTTAAGCTTTGTTCAATTCAAGTTTGTTCCTGAAGCTGTTTCGCTAGTAATGCAAACTTGGCCTCGTCTTCGGGCGAAAGTTTGGGGTATTCTAAGTCCAGCGAATCAAGGTGGTTAGCGATGATGTCGCCTACCGCCGCTCGAGCATACCATTTGTCGTCAGCTGGGATGATGTACCATGGGGTCGATTTGCTACTAGTCGCTGACAAAACGTCTTGAGTCGCTTCCTCGTATTTGTCCCAAAGCTTGCGTTCCTCTAGATCTCGCTCATTGAATTTCCAACGCTTTTCTGGTTGTGTTAGTCGATCCAACAAGCGTACTTTTTGCTCTTCCCTCGAAATGTGCAAATAGAACTTTAGTACGCTGGTTCCACTATTGACCAGTGTCTGTTCAAACGAACGAATTTCTTCGAAGCGCTGCTTCCAAAGATCCATTGGCTTCTTGTAAGGTGGCAAATTCTGGGGCCCTAGAAATTCTGGGTGCACTCGAACTACCATGACTTCTTCGTAGTACGAACGATTGAAAATAGAAATCATGCCTCGAGCAGGCAAGTATCGCATCGGACGCCATAGAAAATGATGTTGCACTTCTTCTGTATTTGGTGCACGGAAACTGTAAATGCGACAACCCTGAGGATTGATGCCGCTAATCACATGCCGAACCGTTCCATCTTTACCAGACGCATCCATGCCTTGCAGAATGACAAGTAACGAGCGTTGCCCACTGGCGAAAAGGCGATTTTGAGCTTCTTGAAGTGCAACGGTGTCTACCTTGAGCGCTTCGATCCCATCGGCTTTTTTGGACAATTCGTTCCCAGCCTTGGTAGAGATCTTGCTCAGCTTGATCGCATCCCCTTCTTTGACTCTAAACTTTTTTGCTTCAAAGCTGTGCTTACCCATCATTTAATATCCAATCGAGCCCAAGATCTAAGTTAATTGCCGAATGCGTGAGGGCTCCCACACTAATTCGATCGATACCAGTTAAAGCAATGTTTCCAATAGTTTCCAGATTGACTCCGCCAGACGCTTCCAGTTCCACCGAGATTGCCGTCTGATCTCGAATCAAAACACATTCTTTGAGCTGATCGCAATTCATATTGTCGAGCAAGACGATATCGGGCAATGCGCTTAATGCGGACTCCAATTGGCCAATGCGATCAATTTCGATCTCAATCATCGGCGGATGCTCGAATCGGTAGGCGCCGCTGGCTACAAATTTCTTTGCGATTTGAACAGCCGTTCCCGGGTCAAGCAATTTACCGTCCTTAGAAGCCCGACACGCGAGGTGATTGTCTTTGATGAGGATTCCATCAAATAGACCTAAGCGATGGTTGCGACCACCTCCACATCGGACCGCATACTTTTCTAGCCTTCGCCATCCTGGAGTTGTTTTGCGAGTATCGTAAACGCGAGCTTTGGTACCTTCGACCTTCAAAACGTAACGACTTGTCAGCGTCGCGATGCCACAAAGCCGACCGAGGAAATTGAGGATGGTCCGTTCGCAAGTCAACAGATCCCGAGTTTCGCCGGAAAGCGTCGCGATCGGCTGTTTAGGATTAAAACGCTCTCCGTCCCCGACATGCTGGGTCCAAGTGATCTTGGAATCCAACTCCTGCAAGATGGCTTCGATCAAGTCCACTCCAGCCGCGACGCCAGCCACACGTGGCAAGATTACCGCGGAGCCGTGTATTCCCTGTGGAACGATAGCCAACGTAGTCAAATCCGCAACGCGATCTAGATCTTCTCGTATGGCCAACCGCACGAGATGCGATAAATCGTCGAGTAGCGCGGCGTCGATCGTTTGCGAGCGATAATCGGTAAGCATGCTTAACTCGAAATACATTCCGGAGGTGATGGAGCGATACTGGTCAATTCGATTGCAATCGTATAGTGTAACTAAGCGGAACGGTCCATAAATCGAGGCATCGCGGGTTTTCAACTTCGAAACAGCGATAATTGCTTCCATTTTCCGCAACAACTCAGTCCATTGCAAAAACCCACCAAACGGAGATCGATCGATGAATTGGCGAAATATGCTGGCTCTTGCTGCACTTTGTGTTTTTTTTCAACCTGTCTTTGGCCAAGAAAAAACCGAGAAGAAAGATGGGGCTGCAAAAGTAGAAATGCTGGAACTAGCAAAAGGAAAAGTTGTCGTTGCGAAACCTGAGAATTGGAAGACCGTTCCACCCAAGAGCCCAATGATCGAAAGTGAGTTCAAGGTTGTTGGTGAGGGCGAGAGCTTCGCACGCATCACCATTATGCAAGCCAGTGGAGGCATCGATAGCAACATCGATCGATGGATCGGCCAATTCGACGGTGTAAAAAAAGAAGACGCGAAAATTGAAAAGAAGGATGTCGATCAAACAAAAATTCATATGGTAGAGATTGCAGGCACCTTTAAGGAATCCATGGGGCCGATGGTACCCGGCGCTGCAACCAAAAAACAAGAAAACTACAAAATGCTTGGTGCAATCTTGGAACTGAAAGACGGTTCTTTGATCTTCATCAAAGCAACTGGTCCTAAGAATATCGTAAGCGGCATGCGCGATGGATTCGTCAAGATGCTCGACGGACTTAAAAACAAGTAGCATTGTCCAGATCGTGGTTTCGGAGGCGTCGGAAACGGAAGGCAGAGCCTGCAAGACAGTGGGTAACGAGGCAGAGCCTCGTTACCAGATGATCGCCGTGATCATCAAAAAATGTCCGAATCCTTGAATGTGTTCAAAAGGATCTTCTGAATTGCGAGTTGTCATTTTAGAGTCGCCCGAAGCCGTTACCCAATTCGCCGCCGACGAAGTTTCCTCCCTGCTCCAACTTCGAAGCCGGCATTCGTTGGGTGCCGTGCTCGGCCTAGCGACTGGAGGAACTCCGCTCGGTCTCTATCGCGAACTAATCGCTCGAAACGCTCGGCGTGAAATCTCGTTCGCTAACGTCGAGACTTTCAATCTAGACGAATATGTCGGCGTGTCGCCTGACAGCCCCAGCAGTTATCATTACTACATGCTTGAAAATCTGTTCAAGCATATCGATATCAATTTATCGATGACCCATGTTCCAGTTACTTGCGGTGTCGATTTGGAACAAAGTGCTTCTGCCTTCGAACACCAAATCGAACAGGCAGGTGGCATCGATCTTCAAATTCTTGGCATCGGTGCCGATGCGCATATCGGATTCAATGAAATCAGCTCATCTCTAGGCTCGCGTACACGCGTTAAAACACTGACACAGCGAACTCGCCAAGACAACGCTCGCTATTTCGGGAGCATCGACGCAGTTCCGCAGACGGCACTGACCATGGGTATCGCAACCATCCTAGAAAGCCAAGCGATATTGCTTTTGGCTACTGGCGGAAGCAAAGCCAAGGCGATTCGCGATTGCGTCGAGGGACCAATCACCGCGTCGGTTCCTGCAAGTGCGCTGCAATTGCACCCAAACGTAACTCTTGCGATCGATCGCGATGCGGCAAGCGGTTTAGCAAATAGCGATTATTTTTTGGCCGCTGAACGCAACAGAGCAGTCGCTTCTCGATCCTCTTGAAGTAGCTTTTCGGTGCTCTCAGCGTCGACTTGGCGGCAACACTCAGTCAAGCGTTCGATAAGTGCATCCCAAGGCTTCTCCCAGGTTTCTTCGGTCGTGCTTTCTGGAGCGATTTGACTAATCTCTTCCGCCAACAAAATGAAACGAAGCACATGACGAAACAAGAGCCCCTCTTGTTTTTGAAACCCCTTTGCCAAAATGTATTTGTTGAACTCGCAGTTGAATTCAAGTAGCTCGCCGACGACCCATACACCGCGAGTATACAAATCGTGTACGCGAGGGAATTCCTGGTTGAACAAGCGTCGCAATTTCTCAGCTAACGAAAGAGCAGGGGGAGGTGGCGGTTCCCACTTGTCGTTCCAAGTTCTCGAAGTGCCACCTGTTTCCGATGCGAGCTTTTCCAAATCGGGAGCCTCCTTTTTTTCCCATTGGCCCAAGATTTCTGATGAACCTGCAAGTCCCAGTTCCAATAACCTGGGGTGCAGAACATTTATTGCTAGCGGTCCAAACGGGATAATATCCGGAGGTGGACAAACCACCAATTTGGATATATTGGCCGGCAACTCCAACACGCATTCAAGAGCTTGAATGCGCTCCGCTTCGTCAGCATGTTGCAACAACTCGATCATGAACAGACCAAAAATGGGATTTACACTTCTCAGTTGGACCAGAAGTTCGAGTTTGTCAGTTGGCTCAGCTTTTTCCGGCCGATAGGTGTCCAACTCGTAACGAATCTCAGCGCCGTCGATCGCATTAACGATGTCCACCTCGTCTTCTTCATCGTCAAGGACTTCCAATGCTTCGTTCGCATTGGGTTGCGCCGAAAACGCAATCCAAGGCTTTCGCTCGGGTTCTGCCTTGGCCTTCCCCGAAGCATCCTTGACAGAAGGAACATTCGCAAGCGGAGTCGGTTTGGGTGACAAGTTGAGATAACCTGCGGACCAGAGCGTTATCAACATCTGATTGAGTTCCCGCTGGGCTTGAGGGATCTCGCTCGATGGAAGCAGGCGTCGACCGACTAAATCGCGCAGAGGCTGCACCGCAGATGAATTCAATAGCATGTATGCCAAAAGCCGCCATGGCAATAGTCCCTTGCTGGCGAGTCTGGCTGCAGGCGCTTGCCTTAGCTTTTCGAACTGCTCTCGAGTCCAATAGGTCTCTCCGGCTCGTTTCGTTGGCATTTTCTTCTTAAGTGCTTTCCTGGCTCTAAGTAGGCCAGGATCTTTCGTGTCCTCAGGAATCAAATCGAATTGAGCTTTCCATCGCAAATACTTAACATCGTCTTCGTGGGCAAGCACATAGACAAACCCTTGCGAGTCAAACTGAGGCCGACCTGCGCGACCAAAGATCTGTTGTGCAGAACTTGGTTCCACAATCTTCTTTTTGCCCCACGGACCCTTGACCATACTCGGCAAGATAACGCTTCGGGCCGGAAGATTGATGCCTGCGGACAGAGTCTCAGTGCAAACGCAAATACTCAGTAGTTTTTCTTGAAACAACTGCTCCACGATCCGCCTGTATTTCGGCATTAGTCCTGCATGGTGTACACCGATCCCGCGGATGAGGACTTGCTTGAGCTTCGTGCCTGCTCCCTGAGAAAAATCATACGCTTCGAGGCGTTTGGTTAGGATGGCTTGCCGCTCCTTGTCGATGAGCTTCTTTCCCTTGAGCACCTCAGCGAGTTGCCAGCATTGATCGCGATTGAAACAAAAAACCAAGCCTGGTGTTCTGCGTTTGGTTTCATCCCCCTCCGCGATTCGTTCCAGGTGCTCATCTAGATATGCGTCATCGACCCATTCAAATTGAAGCGGCACTTTGCGTTCTGTACTTTGGACGAGCTCCATGCTTCGGCCATGCGCTCTCATGAGCCAACCAC
>JANLUJ010000389.1:0-5561 GCA_031363425.1 Pirellula sp. | reverse complement strand
CGAGGCGAGTCGACTAACACGGCCGGAGATTGAGGTTGTTCCATTGCAACATACCGGATCTAACGCAATCGCAAAACTAATCCTCTCGCTACAAGAAAAACTTGTTGGCTCCATCCAAGGACGAGTGTCAGTAACTTCTCTCGGAAAGCCAAATGCGTTGCTCTTGATAGGCTGGGGAGAAGCGATGGTGGCGACCAAGGAATTAATTGCAAAGCTAGACCAACCCGCCTCGGCTGATTCGCAATTTGAAGTGATTCCGTTACAACACGCAGCGGCAACCGAACTGCAAACCCAACTGCGAGCATTTTTCTTAAATCGCGAAGGGCTAGCGCCGATCATTCAGTCCATGGCAGACAATCGCATCAATGCCATTGTTGTTCATGCGCCGCCTCGCGACCTACTTGAAATTCGCCGGTTGGTCGCGCAGCTCGACGTCCCAAGAGGGTTGTTGATGAAGCAAGCAAAGGTGTTCCCACTGAAGCACAGCTTGGCTGCGGACATTGCAAAGTCGCTTCAACAAGCCTTGACCACAACGGCCAACGGGCCTGGAGCAAGCATTCAACTATTGGATAGGGACGGACGCACCATTGCGACGAGCGGGACGTTGGGGGCCAACCAAATTACGGTGAACGAGAGAAATAATTCATTGTTGGTGTCCTGTCCGCCGGAAACATTGCCACTTATCGAACAGCTTATAGAACAACTAGATACACCAGGGATGGTGGCAAAGATTAAGATATTTCCGGTCAAGAACGGCGATGCAGCTGGGCTGGTAGAAACGCTTCGGTCCTTGTTGCCAGCTCAAAGTGGGACGACTCCATCGTCCCCACAACTCTCCAGCGCACCTGACGAAACGGCTCTGATGCCGCTTCGTTTTACTGTCGATATTCGTGGCAACAACGTCATTGTGATCGGCTCGGATGGAGATCTAAAAATCGTCGAGGCCCTAATTCTGAGACTCGACGAAGGGGACAAAATGCAACGCAAAAGTACCGTCTACCAACTCAAGAACTCACCTGCCCGGGACGTAGCGTTTGCCATCAACGAATTCCTACGAAGCAAACGCCAAGTCGAAATCGCTGCACCTGGCGCAAACAATCCATTCGAGCAGATCGATCGAGAAGTCGTCGTAGTGCCCGAACCCGTGCAGAATAAGTTGATTCTATCAGCAACACCTCGGTACTACGAGGAAATCAGCAGGCTGATCGAGCAACTCGACCAACAACCTCCTCAAGTAATGATCCAAGTCATGATCGCTGAAATAACGCTTAGCAATACCGACGAATTCGGCGTTGAAGTGGGGCTTCAAGATTCGATTCTTTTTGACCGAAGTCTTTTGGGTGCCAATGCGAGCAATATCCCCGGCTACAATTTCAATTCGAGTGCTCCTCTGGGCAATAGCGGTTCCGACAAAGCCCTAACCAATTCAAACCGAGTTGGCGGTCAAGGACTATCGAATTTTTCAGTCGGCAGAAGCAACCAAGACTTGGGTTTTGGTGGACTGGTTCTGTCGGCGAGTAGCGAAAATGTGAGTTTTTTGCTGCGTGCATTGCAGGATTCCAGAAGATTGGAAGTCTTGAGTCGCCCGCAAGTGTTGACACTCGACAATCAACAAGCGTTCATCCAAGTTGGGCAACGAGTGCCTCGCATTTCGAACTCGAACGTGACCCAATTCGGTACGACGAATGGTCTCATCGATGTCAACGTCGGTTTGATTATTGGGGTGACTCCAAGAATTAGTCCCGAAGGAAATGTGGTTATGGAGATCGACGCGGAAAAGTCGAAGGTCGGTCCGGAGAGCGAAGGAATACCTGTTTCGACCTCCAACAGTGGGACCGTCATCCGTTCACCGCGAATCGATACCATCACCGCGCAAGCGACCGTGAGTGCAGCCGACGGCGAGACAATCATTCTGGGGGGCTTGATCTCTCGGAGTACGAACACTCTGCATCGTCAGGTTCCATGGTTAGGAAACCTACCGATACTCAGACATCTATTTAGCTACGACTTCAACCAAACCCTGCGAACTGAGCTTGTCATTATTTTGACCCCACACGTTGTGCGTTCGCAAGGTGACATGGAACGACTAAAACAAGCGGAGTTCGCCAGGATGAGCTGGTGTGAAGCTGACATTTTCGAGATCCATGGTGATGTCTATCCAAGAAACGAATTTGCTATCGACATGATGAAACAAGATGACGTCGATATCGTTTACCCGGATACCGATCCTCGAGGTTTGCGGCAGCGCCCATCGAGTGAAGTACCGACTGTTAGCCCCGCAAGATTGAATGACCCTGATCTGCCTCCAAGTGCGGTTTCCCCAGCGGTTTTTCAAGCAAGAGGGAAGACTAGCCGAAACCAAATGCAACAAGGCTATGACCGAGGCCCCGCTCCCAACATTCAAGCATCGGCACGCGCTCCGACGGCTGGGGGACTAAGGTAATGTTGGTGTCGATGTCGAAACGAGACTCGCATTCGCTTGCTCGCGCCCCGTGCTATTCAGGTGGGCGGCAGGAGTTGCGCTACCGTAGCTTGGGCCCCTGGCCCGAGCGTCACACGGCCCAGGGGGCCATGCTACACGTAATTCTCAACCTGCCGTTCATCTTGGTGCGTCCGATTTGTTTTTGCGTGCTTTTGAGTACGCTTGGATGTCAATTTGCACCTAAGAAATCGATCGTCGAATGGCCATGGCTGAAAACCGAGACGAAGGCTGTCCCGGATCGTATTTTGCCCGTATGGACGGATTCAGTTCTCCACCAGCCGAGCCAACCTGGAGTTCGTGGCTTTGGTGGTCGAGTTTATTTTTATGGCAAGGAGAATACGGAACCGATCGAAGTGGATGGAAACTTTGCCGTCTATGTATTTGATGCCGAAGACAATACTTCGACCACTCAAAAACCACTTCGCAAGTTTGTATTCACGGCGGATCAGTTCAAGTCACACATGAGCAAGACTTCGATGGGGCCATCGTACAGTGTCTGGATACCGTGGGGAGACGTGGGAGGGCCGCCTCACAAGCTAAGTTTGATATCGCGATTCGAAGGGCGCGAAGGAGGAACCACCATTTCGGATCCAACAATCAAATTGCTACCGGGTATTCCAACCAACAAAGAAGCCACCATCAGCCAAACAGCAGCGGCACCTAACGGCAGTTCACCGGTTAGTCTAGCTGGACACAATGAATCGCCCACTCGTTCGCGAAAGAAGGAAGAATCGAACGAATCAAACGGCGTTGAATCCATCGACTTGCCCCCCGACTTCCAACGCCACTTGCGAACGCCAAGCTCTCAGATAGAAACTCTCCCGACCAAACAACCCAAGGACGAATCAACGACTTCCGTCCAAAGATCGACGGATTCCGCTGTATCTATTGCCGTGCCAGTCTCAACCCAAGTATACGACTATCGGTCTCGTAGCCGTATGAATCATTCTGGCACTCTTCCAAAGAAGCAGACCAAAAGCGATATACGCGAAGGACGTTGGATCCAGTCCATTTCTAGAACGGACAAACCCGAATAGGCGTGCTCGATTGCTTTAGGCGACCGGCAGGCTCCATCAAGGGAAAACGCTGAATATTCGGGCAGAAACGCATTATTCAGTAGGTGCCAGGCATGTACCATTTTCAGGCACGTATCATTCTTCCGACGGATAACGGCCGAGAAATACGCGATCGATGCGTTGCAAGGCCTACGGAACATCAACGCATTCTGATCGACAAGCTCGGCCTCAGACTGCCAACTCGAATTCGCTTCGTTTGTAGCCCGGAATCAGAACGATCCACAGGGCGAGCCTGTGGTATTCTCGAAGACGGCACCATTCGTGCTTGGCACACCATTCTCACCTTCGAGCCGCTCGCATTAGAAGATCATCCAGTCAAGTTCATCCACAATGAGCAGGTTCGTTGATTCATCCTTTACTCACCAATGGCTCGGGTTTCGGTTTTTCATCTGAAGTCACCTCTAGTTCGGGCAGTCGGATTCGCACTCCATTCTTGCCAAATACAATTGGAATCAATTCCTTAGAAACTCCCGCATCGTACGTCAGACCGTAGTACTTGTGCGCAGGCGCTGAAAGTCGCAGAACCCATCTCAACATTTCGACGCGAAAGGCTTGTAGCACTGGCAGATCGGGTTGACTGATGATTTCCTCCTCTCCGACCTCAACAATCCATCGTTCTGCGGCGATATTTATCTTGCCACGCCGTTGAAGGTCCTTGAGTGCACCCCGAATATCAGTCTGTTCCATGTATCCATAGGTAACATTCACTGCATAGATGTCGTTGCCTAGTTTGATGACTTCATAACGATTTGCGTTGTCGTAGGTAGAACTTGAAGTTTGATTGATGTGAAATAGAGTCACGTGGGACGGCAACACGCCATACTTTTTGAGAAAGACACGCAATGTAACTGGAGTGTAATCCTCCAGCGTTCGAACCGGCTGCGAACACAAAAAAACGGCCGCCCGATCGCTTTCGACCAAACGACGTTTTCCTTGAATCAGCGTTCTTGCCAAAGGCAAGTTCTCGTCGATGGCGATTTGAATCTCATCGACCTTTTCACGCAACATGACCAACCAGTCGATTTTCTTGCCCTCGCGAAACCCGAAGTCATAGAACGCTTTGGCCATTTGCTTTCGGCCCCATTGCCAGGTAACCATGATGAACACCAGTACAGCCGCGATTGCAATTGGGAAATAGCCTCCGCTAGCAAACTTCGTGAGATTGCTAACGAAGAAAAGCATGTCGACAGCTAGTATTGGAGTGCAAATCGCCAACACTTGCCAGAGTTTCCAACTCCATCGGTAGTACGCTACGTAGCCAAACATGACCGTCGTGATCCACATCGTTCCCGTCACAGCGATCCCGTATGCGGACGCGAGATTGCTGGCGGTTCTAAACGAAAGGGTAGCGAAAACGCAACCCGCAAACAACGCCCAGTTGACCGATGGGATGTAGACTTGTCCCTCTGCCTCATGGCTCGTGTATTTAACCAATTGGCGTGGAGCAAACCCCAATGCGATCGCCTGTTTCACAATCGAGAACATGCCGGTGATTAAAGCTTGCGATGCGATGAAAGCCGCGCACGCAGCAATGCACAAGTCGGCCACTGCAATTGCATGATTGGCCGTGCTCGCTCCATCGAATTGGGGAGCCATTGCAAAGAAAGTACTTGCACGCGGTGGGACCCCGTTCGACAAAAGATAAGCCACTTGGCCCGCATAGTTGATCAACAAACAAGGCATAACGATGTAGTACCAGGCAAGCATCACGGGGCGTCTCCCCGAGTCTCGTGGGTCCACACTCATGCCTTCGCTGCAGTGTTTTTTGGTCCGGCGCGTAAAGTGTCCGATATCGGCGTATTTGGCCTCACCTCCCGTGATTGCCAAGACCACTACGCCAAAAATGGCCAACATCCCCATGGTTGGGAAGGTCATCACAAAATTCCACGCATACCAAGGATTGACTGCACTAAACACGGCTGGAGTCGAGAGAACCCACGGAAGCCCCTTGATCGCAATCCAAGGAAACCAAATGAGCAACATGAACCATCCAAACAAGCCCC
>JANLUJ010000371.1:0-2930 GCA_031363425.1 Pirellula sp. | reverse complement strand
GATGAACTTGGACTCCATACTGCAATCGGTAGTTTCTTGGAACTCTGGAGCGATCGTGTGGGAATTACGTCAGATTTCGAATGTCGAAACTGGTCCGAGCAAAGACTCACGCCAGAGACGTCTCTAACACTCTACCGTGTTCTTCAGGAAGCTCTAACCAACGTCGCGAAGCACTCAGGAAGCAGACACGTTAGTATCATCTTGGAACTTCAAAGAGACTGGGCGGTCGAAATTGTGGAAGATCAGGGGATTGGATTTGAGGTCGTTGCTGTTCAAGAATCCACAATTCGCCAACCACTTGGAATACTCGGCATGAAGGAACGACTAACATCGGTTGGTGGAAGTCTCGAGATTGAGTCCGCGGTTGGCAAGGGTACCACACTATTTGCAAGAGTCCCGGTACAAGCGACAAAAGGATAGTCCGATGAACCCCATTCTGATACTCTTGGTTGAGGATCACCAAATTGTTCGGCAGGGATTGAAACTTCTAATCGATGCACAGCCCGATTTGCGAGTGATTGGCGAAGTCTCCAATGGCAAGGATGCAATAGTTGCAATCCAGGAAAGCCGTCCACACGTCGTTGTCTTCGACATCAGCATGCCTGAAATGAATGGCATCGAAATGGTAAAAGAACTACGTCGCCTAGGCCACCCGAGTAAGCTTTTGGCTCTCACAGCAAACTCCGACCGAGCTTATCTAAACGCCTTGGTTCAATTGGGCATTTCCGGATATCTCTTGAAGCGGTCCGCAGCGAAAGAATTGATTGAAGCGATACGCAAGGTGGCCAATGAAGAAAACTTTTTGGATTCAGGGATCGTCCGGGACTTTACCGATGGAGTTTTTGATCCGAAGCGAGTTTCTGTCACCGAAGCCGGTGGTGTGATCAGCGAACGTGAGGAGGAAGTCATTCGTTGGATCGCGTGCGGATTTAGCAACAAGGAGGTCGCGGCAAAGCTGGATATCAGCGTAAAAACCGTCGAAACTCACAAAGCGCGAGCCATGGTAAAGTTGCGATTGAATAGTCGCTCCGAGCTTTTGCGTTTTGCTGTTGAAAATCGCTGGTTAGAGTATTAGAAAATAAACGGAAATAATCAATCGAAGCTCTCCACTGCGAACAGTTGAAAGTCGGAGAATCCCGCTTCTCTTGCGGCATCCATACATCCGACCGTTGTGCCATGGAAGCTATCTACATGGGACTGAATCACGATGCGTGGCAATGGATCCCCGACCAGAATTCGGAAATCCCTAAGTATCCTCGTTAGTTCTTGCTTGCTGGAAGCATCACTCGTTTGTCCGTCGCCAAAAACAACCGTGTAGGCATTGAACTCGTCGATTTGGACACTTATCTTTTCGATTCGTTCATCGAATTGGTTTGGCACTGCGTTCTTACTGGGTTGGTCTGACTGAGGGGGAGCGGTACGAATAACCTTTTGAATACTGAATGATGCGGTCAGCATAAAAAAAATCAATAGGAGAAACGCTACATCCACCATGGGTGTAATATCCCATTCCAGTTCTTTCCCGCCTTCGTCATGTTCTTTTCGAATGGATCGAGGTTGACGCCCCTTCTTCATGGCATTTGCATTCTCTTTTTCCGCATCGTCATTTACTTCTCCTACGTTAGATTTCGGAGAATGCAACGTTTTGACTTTTTTGTCTTCTCGTATCGACGAAGGGATTTTTTCATCCACGACGGGTTCAACGCGTGGTATTCGCTTCTCATCCCCCAGTTTTGTTTTTTTGGGGACTACGATTTCGAAACCGCACGCCGGGCAGCGAACAACCCTGCCCTCAAATCGATCATGAACAACCAAACTTTTACTGCACCCAACGCAATCTAAACGGATACTCATGGTAGCTGCCTAATGCTCTACTGCTATCATGATTTCTTGGCCAGGGATCAGAACACTCCCAACCGCCTGTTGAATTCGAATCATTTCCGACGTCAACACTCTGGGTTCGCCTTGAATCAATACATACTTCTTCCGGATATCTTGGAAAGCATTTTCAACATACTCAGCTATTTCGGCAGACTGAGCTTCTTGATCGGACGAGAATTTTCGCCCCGATGGTGTACTAACCAACGCCGCGTCGGAAGACCCCGTTTTGACGACCAGTACAATTGCATCATGCATCGCTGCCATGTCTCCATGTTTCGCCTTGGGGAGCTTTGCAACGTTTTGCGGTGCCATTCTGGCCGAAACCATAAAAAAAATCAGCAAGAGTAGGACGACGTCAATCATCGGAGTAATGTCAAATTCTCCGTCAAATCCTTTTTTCTTGCGTTTTTTTGTTCGAATCATTTTTCGGTTTGCAGCTTGTTAATGCGTTTCGAGGTTCAGACCTAGCGTTCGCGAAACTTGCGATGTTGCTGAGAATCTCGAAGTCCATCGAAGAACCGATTCATTCCAAAAACGGCAAGCTCCTCCAATTGGCGAATTCGATTGGTGATAAATGCCATGCCAGTCAATAAAATCACCGTGATCAGCAATCCATACAAGGTGTGTTCAAGAGCCATTCGGATGTCCGCGAGCAGCTTCTTGGTTGGTTCCTCTGCGGTGGCAAGCTCCAACGTTTCAAATGCCCCCATCATGCCTGCCACGGTACCAATGAGTCCAAGCATAGGTGAGGCTTTGATGAGCGTAGAAATCCATGTGATTTTCGAATCGATATCCGACAGTACATCGAATTGAAATCGATCCATGACCCAACTTTCGAGCTTGTCTTGATCGAGACTGCGATGCTTCAATGCCAAAGAGACCATCATCGGAACAGCACGTAAGTCTCCATCGCACATGGATTGAACCGATTCAAAGTCTCCTTGGCGAAGTTGCTGTTCGACCCGATCCATAAACTGTTCTTGATCCGCCTCAATTCGAAATCGTTTTTGAGCTACTCGAGTCCAAACCAGGATCATGCAGTAGATGCC
>JANLUJ010000333.1:0-5045 GCA_031363425.1 Pirellula sp. | reverse complement strand
AGAAGAGTGGTTCTTCGAGGTCAAACGCGTCATCCATCCAGACCTGCAAACAGGTAACGGGGACTGCAGTTGCCAGCCAAACGTGCGTGTCGGTGGAATGGAATTTCACACCAAGCGCGATGGCCTCGGCAGTCGCGACCTGGAGCACGATCGGCGACCGACTGTGCAAGCTCGCAATTTGGCTTGCGTAGTCGAAGTCAGTCGTCAGCTGCACATAGCGGCGTTTCACTGGCGAAAGGCCGAAGCATTCGATCATGGACCAGTTATCGTCTGACGTCCCGTGAAACAAAGGTTGGTCGGGAATGGCGGATGACGAAGGAGCAAATCGCTTAGTGCTATGACCATAAGCGGCACGAACGAATCCATGCTTGAATTGAACTCGATCGGTCAATTCAATTTCATGGAAGACACGAAGCACTTCGTCGAACTCGGGTACGAATTCAGTACCAGTGAGTTGATTGATAAGCTGCCCCATCTCAACTGAACTAACCCATCCATCGTTGTCCATGTTCAGTCTGAAGAGCTCTGGCGAGTGACGCAGTGCTTTCAGAATTGTCCTGCGGAGGAGGTCCTTTGAAATTCCTTCCAAGTTGATGCGATTACTTGATGTCGATTGGACACTTAGTTGATCTTCGTCCAGATGTCGTTCTTGGCCGAGATGAATTGAATCAACCAGTGTCAGAATCGTGTCGCGAACATGGGGAGGAAGATGAGGCCAAGCGGCGTTGATTCTGTCGATGGCTGACGATGGTTGCCAAGGGGTGAAAACTGACGATTCAGAGCTTGTGCAAACTGTAGTGCAAACAGTTTTTGGATGGTGCTTTACGCGATGATCTAAGTCGTTACTATGAAAGGCATTGTCGTCCGACCTATCGGAGGTGCCCACGGGACTGTTAATCCGTGTGTCGGTGGTTCGAGCCCACCCGGGGGAGCTGAAAGTAAAACGCGGAAATAACCCGCCACACTAGTTAACAAAGTTAGCCGAGAGCAGCCACTCCCGGCATTCTTCGTTTTTCCACAGTATTTTCATTGGTCTAGCAAATCTGACCGGATTTAGAGAGCGCTCTCTGTTTTTTCTCCGATCGCCTTTTTGACTCGCTTTCGGTCCCGAATCGGACGAACTCTCAGACTCTCAATCCGGCCAAAAGTTTTAGTTAACAGCTTTGGCGACATCCGGGGTCCGGAATCAACCTGAAAAGGGAAGCGTATATAAGTTAACAGCGAAATCGTCGTATGCCTGGTGATTCGTTGGTCGGAGTACAGTCGCATGCGATGCTTAGAGAAGATTTCCAAATCCATCGAAAGCGGAAAGATCCGAACATCGCACAAAGCTGTTAACTAGCCTGCCAACAGTTAGCGGAAATACGATCGGGGTTCGGAAGCAACCCGATACTGAATGACGACATAGGGATGAACACAGGCAACCTGTGGACGTGGGAAAACGTTGGTGGGATAGGAATTAGGACGGATTCATCATCACAAGCTGTGGGCGGTGAAGCGGTCCTGGACGGCTAGATTGGCTAGCTGCATGTCCACAGTGGGGTGATGGCGTTTGATGGGACGAATTTAGTGCGCTTGGGACAAACTGGTTAACAAGTTCGCTTCTGCACAACAATCCTGTGGACAGAGGTGACTGGCAGTGTAGAAGCTTAGACAACTTTGGACTGCGAATTGGCCAGATCCGACTGATTCGGCTAGCTTCATGTCCACAGAGGGGCTTTCGGTGCAAGGCAGCAGATGGCGTGAATCCAAAGACTGGAAGAGCTTCTCTACTTGCAGGAAGTCATGCAGGGGAAAGCGACCATCCATGAGAGGTTGCTGAGGCCTTTAACTTGGGAGATGAACTTGGCGGGTGCAGAGGAGGATGTGGGGGAGGATTAGGAAACGGAGGTAAATCGAAAGGACGCACAAGCGTTCGATTTCATCTTATCTCGTACTAAAGTCGCCGGAAATGGATCTTGCGCCGGTTTAAATCACTTTATGCGTTGATTATCTCCTACGCAGGTGATATCTTTGATGTTGATTGAATCGATATAATGTCCGCCGCGATTTTTGTAACCTATGTCGGCAATTAATGTAAGAAAACAATTTGCAAGCATGGCACTTTATGTGTCAGCGTTCGTTGTTTTTGCATTCGGAAATACCGTTCGAAACGCGGAGGGTAGTTGCGGCGACTATCTCAACCACGCTAGATCGAGTTACAAAGCGATTTTTTCAGACGTGAAAAATGACTCGCTTCCCATTCCCGTTTGCCAGAGTGGCAATTGCCGATCTGCTCCTTCGCTACCGTCCGCTGAGCCCTCGCGTGTCGTGCTTATTCGAAGACAGCCTTCTGACTTCCATCCAATTCTGACATCCTCAAATTCGCATGAAGTGCGATTTTTTGAATTCTTCGACGAGGATCTTCCTTCGTCCGTAACGCTAGAGGTTTTGACGCCTCCGCCTATTCTGACAGTCTAGACGCATTCGTTCGCATGACCCGCTTGGTGCTTCTCGGCCCCATCTGATCGCATCGTTCATCGCGGTTGCATCGGTCGTTGCGCTGCGTTTTTCGTGATTTGATTATGAGTCGGTTCCTATTGCCATGTATTGCTAAATGGTGAGATGGAACTGCAAAATCCAAAATGTATTGCCTGTGGCTTCCCCTTTGGATTCTTACTAAGCGAATGCTCCTCAATTAGGACGCGTTCGTCCTCTGCAAGTTATTTCTTGATCATTCTTAATTTTTGCATTTCAATTCGTAATAAGGACTTATTCAATGACACGATTTGTATCCTCGCGATTGCGTCGAAGTGGTTTTACTTTAGTTGAGCTCTTGGTTGTAATTGCGATCATCGGCATTTTAGTTGGATTGCTTTTACCCGCAGTACAAGCTGCCCGCGAAGCTGCACGGCGAATGCAATGTAGCAACAATCTAAAACAGATAGGACTTGCCCTGCACAATTACGAAAGCGCCTATAAAGTATTGCCATTCGGAAAGGGTGCCAGCTATCCCGGTGCCCCCGTCTATGCGCGGTGGTCTCAACACGCGATGATATTGCCCTATATCGAACAAACGGCATTGTACAATACGATCGATTTTCGATTCCCACCCGACACACCTGGTATGGGTGGAGTCATTCCATTTATGCCCGCGTTTACAAACTCCAATACAGTAAACGCTGCAGGCTGTCGCACACCTGTCGCCGGTTTTTTTTGCCCATCGGATGCGACGCCATCGGATCCATGGGTGGCACAAAACAACTACGTCGGCAATCAAGGTGGCTGGTTGTGTGACCGAAGCGACCAACCCGGCGCAGCCACGGATGTATCGCCGGGAGAAATTCAAACCGGGGTGTTCTATTTCTTGAGCAAGGTCAAGTTTGCTGGTGTAACGGATGGGCTATCCAATACTATGTTCTTCAGCGAAAAAATCCGAGGCCAAGGAACTCCCAACCCCCGAACCGACGCATTCGTAATACCAGCCCAGACTTCGCTCGACGCAACATTTGCGGCTTGCACCAACATCAATACGCTTACCGCCACTCCGTTAACGAGTAAGTATGGGTACAGCTGGGTGATGGGTGAAAATTGTTGTACTCAGTACAACCACGTTGCAGTACCCAACAGTAATTCTTGTGGCGGTACTGGATTTACTGGGACCATGACTAATATGGCAATGCAGATTTCGGCAGCAAGTCGGCACACAGGTGGAGTGGAATGCATGATGGGTGATGGTTCAATTCGCTTTGTTGCCAGCAGCATTGATCTAGTCGCTTGGCGATCCGTCGGCAGTAGGGCCTCCGGCGAAGTAGTGACACTTGACAACTGAGACTGAATGGATCAATTCAAGATCTGAAAGATGACTATGAAACATTTTAGACAACTGGGAGTATTGCTTTGTTTACTTGCGGTGACTGCGTGCTCTCCCGGTTGCCAGCGCAACAACAGTGACCGCTTTAAGCCCGCGAATGCTATAGCTCGTCAGGCTATAGAAACTGCGCTGTCGCAATGGAAAGCCGGGGTGAAGTACGGGACGATAACGGAATCAGCGGCAAAGGTGATTGTCGAAGAGCCGCTCTGGAAGTCCGGAAATCGATTGCAAAATTACGAGATCATGGAAGAGATGCAGGGAAACGATTACCCTCAATTCAAGGTCAAGCTACTCTTTGTGGGGAAACCTGAAATGTTTACCGAGTACCTGGTAGTTGGCGTGGATCCTCCTATTGTGTATAGCAAAGTAGAATTTGTGAAAGCGCGTGGCATGTGACCATCGTCTGAATGGAAATAACTAGCCTCACAACAGTTCGCGGAAATACGATCGGGCTTCGGAAGCAACCCGTTAGCGAACGGCGACAGAGGGATGAACAGGGACAACCTGTGGACGTTGGAAAACGTTGGTGGGCGAGGAACTAGGACGGATACGACATGCCAAACTGTGGGCGAAGAAGCGTTCCAGGACGGCTAAACTTGCTCTGTCAACGTCCACAGTGGGGAGCTGTCGTTGTTAGGCTGGATTCCGTGAGATTGCGACAAACTGGTTAACAGAAGTTGGCCAGCACATAACTGTGGAATGCGAATCAATCAGCGCCTGCAGGATCAGCTAGCTGCATTTCCACAGTGGGGTGCTATCGGTTTTTGCCAGCAATTAGCAGCAACTGACATACTGGTTAACAGGTTGGCAAGCACATACCTGTGGAAATTGAAATCCGACTGGCAAGCGACTACTGGCGATAAGCCATCGAAGTATCGAATCCTTCAAGCGTTTCACCCTCAACACGGATCGACTGGCGGCGTAAGATTCCTGGCCAAGCGTGGAATGGGAATCGGTCTGAGCCGACTGGTTCGGCTAGCTTCATGTCCACAGCGGTGCTTTCGGTGCGAGGCAGCAGATGCCGTGAATCCAAAGACTGGTGGAGTTGCCACGAGCGGTTGCTGAAGCCTTTAACTTGGGAGATTGATTGGAGGGTGCAGAGGCGGATGTGGGGGAGGATTAAGAGGCGGCTGTAGATCGAAAGGGCGCATTCAACACCACCCGAAGCGCGGCCGGTGTTGGAGCGGCTGCG
>JANLUJ010000283.1:0-4813 GCA_031363425.1 Pirellula sp. | reverse complement strand
GGTCGCGCGCTGAAGCGGGTGCTCATCAGCATCCCAGCTAGTGAGTAATAGTCCTGCTGTTCAACCGCGTCCAATTTGTGATCATGGCACTGGGCGCAGGCAAGAGTCGTGCCGAGGAACGCTTTGCCCAAAGTGTCAACCATATTTGAAACAGCTTCTTGTCCAACTCCTTCCGCGGCCGCATTATCTCCGTGCCGACGTTCTCCTAGCCGCAGCATCATCGGCCCCACCAAAGCCTCATTCTGCCCGTTTGATGATTCGATGCGAGGTTCTAGCAGGTCGCCCGCGATTTGCTCCGACACGAACCTCGGATAGGAAAGATCGGAATTGAATGCGCGAATCAAATAGTCACGATATCGCCATGCGTTCTTAACAGGCACGTCCCATTCATAACCGTGTGTATCGGAGTAATGTACGACATCCATCCAGTGCCGCGCCCAATGCTCGCCGAAGTGCGGGCTATCGAGCAGCTGGGAAACCAGATCGTCGTAAGCCTCTGGCGAATGATCGCCCTCGAAGCGGGCGGCACGTTGCGATTGGAGCGGCAAGCCTGTCAAGGCAAAACTAAGTCGACGTGCAAGCGTGCGCGCGTCTGCTTCATGCAAAGGACCAAGACCGGTCGCTTCAAGTTTCGCAAGAATGAACCGGTCGACGTCGGTTCGGATCCAATCGACATGCTGAACATCTGGTGGGGGAGAACAATGCACGGGCTTGAGGCTCCACCAGTCAAGTCGATGCTGAAACTCGGACTCCCATTCGACCGCTTTGTCCCTTTTTTCCGCATTGCCTTCGCGTGGATCAGGTGCTCCCATCTGAATCCAAGCAGTGAAGTCGTTGATGATAGCTATTGGCAAACGCGGCTTATCGGGTGGCATCGCCGAAACGCCCTCAGCATGTCTCATCGCTTGCATCAATGGGCTATTCTCAGGGTTATTCGGCACAATCGATGGCATGCTCGAATCGCCACCCCTCTGCCACCCTGCCTTGAGGTCAAGCCGAAGATCCCCTTTCAATTTCTTGGAATCCGCGCTGTGGCATCTGTAACATTGCTCGACTAATACGGGTCGAATCCTCTTCTCGAAGAACTCAAGAGAGTCGTCGGCGAAACATTTGGGATTGCCGATCGCCATCAATGAGATCGATAGAATGCAACAAAGCGAAGCAAGCAAACATCGTGAACGTTTCCCAGAGTCGATGGGCTTCAGGGTCATCGGTGTAACTCGGTAGTTTGTATCACTGCCCCATCTGGGCAAAGCGAATTTGTAGCTTGGACTGGGGCGGGCAAATTTCGGGGCAAGGTACCAAAGCAATGCCCGCTACGGATAGGAAGCTCTATCCTAACGCATCGGACCCGCAACTCCAACTGCGGACGGCCCCTTTGGTGTCAATTGTTTCGCAATCGTTCCCGTCGTTCCTGTTCTTCGTCGTAGGCAACGTCTATGAGGTGCAGGACCGCATCGACATCGGCTGCTTTGGTCGAAAACTTGAACTTACCCGTTAGTCTCGAGTCGAGTTGGAGTTCACGCTTTTCGTGCAATTCCCAGATTTCTTCTGCGTAGTGGGTATCTGCCAACTCAGGGGCAAATTGCGCATAGTATTGCGTTATGTTTCCAACATCGCGCTGGAGCATGCTTTTTGCATTGTTGTTTGCTGCGGCATTGACGACTTGCGGCAAGTCAATGATGACTGGACCGTCTTCGTCCTGCAGGACATTGAATTCCGACAGATCACCGTGCACTAGCCCAACACACATCATGCGCTGGACATAATTCATGACCGTTGCGTGATCCTTAACGGCTTGTTCTGCGGACATGGTGATATCATTGAGCCTTGGAGCCACTTCGCCGTCTGCTCCGGTAATCAGCTCCATCAACAAAACGCCACCAAACAATCCATACGCCTTAGGGACGCGTACGCCGGCCTCGGCCAGACGGAATAGCGCGTCCACTTCGGCCCGTTGCCAAACAACCTCTTGTTGATCTCGACCGAATTTGGAACGCTTTTCCATTGCTCTCTGACGGCGGCTGTTGCGGATTTTTCGACCTTCATGATACTGTACCGCTTTTTTGAAACTGCGATCGGATACATCCTTGTAAACCTTCGCGCAACGAATCTCCTGGCCGCAACGCACAAGAAAAACTTGGGCTTCTTTGCCGCTCATCAGTGAACGAAGGACTTCATCAACCAGTCCGTCATCGATTAGCGGCTGAATACTCTTAGGTGCTTTCAAAATGTTACTGCTTCTAGAACACGGAAACTTTCACTGAAAAAGGAATAAACTCCTTGCGTGCCAACCTTGCACGCAACCTATTCGTCCGGCAACAACACCGCAGCAGTGGCGGTTGCCAAATCTTGCAGTACAGAATAAACGCCGGCCGACAATCGAATGATGTGAAGGGGAGCCGACACAACTCTGAAGGCCCCATTGCGAGGTCGCAGAAGCTGAATTCCAAACACTAACTTAGCACGAGTGACCAAATATCGCAAAGAGGCTTTGGATAGAAACCTTGTTCCATACCATCTTAATTGCTGTTGAAGCCTTGTTTTGGATTCTCGAGTTACTTTGCAATGGCTCCGTTTTTGCAGTGGAATCACTATTTTGCAAGACAATTCGCGATGTGAGCCCGGAGCTGACCCCACCCCTGTTAACATCATTGCCATGCCTAGCCCGGATTTTTCACAGGTCGGCTAAAGAATAATCCGGGCTAGACGCTTGTCCGGACGATCTCCAGAGGGTGGATAGCTTACAACAGCTGCATGATGGGTGGCGAAGCGAATAACGGCAATAATAGATCTGACATTTGCAGGACACCGCACTCCACAGCCTGCACCACTGAGCCTCGAGGGAATCATGAGTCGTCGAGAACACGAATCCAATTCAATAACAATGATGTTGTTGTTCACATTGCTTCTTCTGGTACTTGTGGCGGGTGCAAGTGTCTTTTTTTGGCTTCAAAGCCTTCGCGCTATTGAAATGAGAAATCAAGCAGAACGAGCGGAGAATAGGGCTAAAGCGGAGGCGATCGAGGCCCAGAGAGCCGTTGAAGAAAGACAATTGCAATCGGACTTAGAGGCCCAACGATAAATACATGGCTGAACGAATAAGTCCATGGTAACCCAGGGCGGCGCTGCGCTCTGCCCTGGGCTTTGATGTTGATGCCCCATTCGGCCATTCGGGGCGTTAGACATGTGTTGCCGACACCTTTCGGTTGCCGAGAATGCTCTGTGAGCTTTAACGGATTTGATTCCGCAAGAACAACCTTTGTTCTGAACCCACAGCAATCCCGGATGGGCCGAAGAGTTTGCGAGGCCGGATAGAGGGTGCGTAGTAGTTCGATGGGCCTAAATACGCAGTAGTTCGATGGGCCCAAATATAGTATCATTTGTTTGGAAACTCCTCGCCAATCGCCTTTGCCCGCAAACCGACAACCTTGCTCGTGCTCAGTGAAACGGTGCTCGTGCTCGTAATCGATTGTTCCTATCCGAGCACGAGTGCGAGCACCACCTATCGGGCGGAGCACGAGCTGGCCTTGCTTCGTTCGATTCCTACTACTCCGCGATCAATTTAGCTCAATGCGTAACGCTTCACTTCAGGGATTAACGGCCGCGACGCATACTCCCTTTCATGCCGATGCCTCTTTGAACCTTGCAGTCGTGGAAAAGCAAGCGGCCCACTTGCTAGAACATCGAGTTGCAACGGTCTTTGTTGGCGGCAGCACTGGCGAGTGTCATTCCTTGTCGCTGAATGAGCGGTTGGCACTTACAAAGCGATGGTCCGACGTTGTCCGCGGGACAGCATTGCGAATGGTCGTACATGTTGGATCGAATTGTTTAGCCGATGCCAAGACTATGGCTGGGCAGGCTCAGCAATTGGGAGCGGTCGCAATCTCTGCGTTGGCTCCGAGCTACTTCAAGCCGCGTTCGCTGGAGTCGCTTACCGAATTCGTGACAGAAATAGCAGCAGCGGCGCCGCAGACTCCGTTCTATTTTTACGATATTCCAGTATTGACTGGAGTCCAATTCTCGATGCCTGAGTTTCTCAAGCACGCTCAAGGCCGCATTCCGACACTTGCAGGGATCAAGTTTACGAACCCTGACCTCATGGCCTATCAGCTTTGCCTGAGGGCCGACGAAGGTCGTTGGGACATACCGTTCGGTTGCGACGAATTCCTATTGGCGGCTCTTGCTCTCGGAGCTAAGGGAGCTGTTGGCAGCAGCTTTAATTTCGGAGCACCCATTTATCATCGATTGTTCGCGGCCTTCGAGCAAGGCGATATTGCGTCCGCGCGAGACGAACAGTTTCGCAGTGTACAACTCATCCAATTGTTGGCGAGTTTCGGCTATATGGGTGCAGCGAAAGCAGTGATGGGAATGCTCGATGTACCGGTTGGGCCAGCTCGGTTACCCAACGGAAGCCTGTCAGACCAGCAGGCGACCACGTTGCAGATCAAACTTACCGAACTCGGTTTCTTTGACTGGATAAAACTTTGAGAGCCTGGCAATGGCCAAGCGTGGAATCCTCAAGCTAAGGTAAGTAACATGTCAGACGAACTGAATAATCCAAGCAATTGGGTTACTGGCAATATTGCTTTCAAATCGAACGGGCAGACTCGGGAACTCAAGGTAACTATCCCCAAGATACCGATCCATCCTCAACGCATGCTTCCCGTGCTGCAACAGATGTCCAATGCATTTGTCAGTTTGGCGGTGAAGCAAGTGGAAGCGGACGGGAAGACGGTCCAATGCAAAGCTGGCTGTGGCGCGTGTTGTCGGCAACTTGTTCCTATCTCGCACCTTGAGGCCCGGCAGTTGA